>JAISZP010000084.1 GCA_031269135.1 Deltaproteobacteria bacterium
GTGAAGTGAGTCGCTCCGCGCTCTATGGCCCAGTCCTTCATGGCGCTGGCGATGACGTCGGCGTCTGAAGGACTTATGGGATCGTCATTTTCGATGGTCGAGAGAAGTCGCTGAAACACTGATTTTGGAAGGCGTTCTCTCATAAGTTTATGGCTAAAAATGTCCCGCCCAAAGAGTTCTGCGGGCGGGGGCGTGTCAAAGGTGGGCAAGGCCGGTGGATTTATGGCCAGGCTGGCCCTTACGGCTGTGCGTGGGCTTTGGGCTGACATGTAGACTCCTTGTGCGGAAAGGGAATTTAATCGCAATAGTTGCAATGCAACAAATATGCACACTTTTGGTCGATTCTCCCAACGCCGCGTAATCTATGGAATTTCCGCGAAAATCGACCGAAAATGAGGGGCGCAAGAGGCGACTTTTTCGACATATTCGTAGGAAATGAACTGTTTTTTTCCACGCTTTCATCAGATTTTTCGCTTTGAGATGAAAGCAGGGCGTTTTGTTAAAGCAATTTTTTTTCTCAAGCCTGATTGGTTCACAAGGCTCGCTTTGCGATTTGACGGCATTACGGATGTTTTTTTGCGAAATAGTGCAATATTTGATGGTCTGACGATAGCTAAAAGACATAACCAAAAAAATAAAAAAATTGTGCTGAATCTGAAAAAAATGCAAAATAAACTTGGCGCTTGAGCTAGGCCCTGGGAGCAATTTTGGGAGCGATTTAGGCAAGTTTGAGGCTGACGGCGGAGTTTTAAGTTTCGGTTATCGACAAGTCCAGGGCATCAATAAGTCCCGTATATCGACAAGTCCAGGCTCGACAAATCCCGGTCATCGACAAGTCCGATAAGACCAAAAGGTCATATAAGATGGAGGGGCCGAAACGACGTTCAAAGGCCTTGAAGATTCGGCCCAGGCCTTGACGTCTTGGCCCCTTATCCATCCATTATATAACCGCGTGCGGCAACGTCAAAATTTAAGCTTCCGACGATGCGGCTTTTTGTCGATAAGATTAGCGATATCGGCGGCTTGGCTTAACGGTTAGTAAATTCCTTTAAGTCCGTTATTGCGAAGAAGCGCGTCAGCGTAACCAAGGTGGTACAGCTGATGGGAGGAGAAGTTCATCAAGGTTTGTCCGAGCGTCCAGTTCAGGCCTACCTTGGCGGTGTTCTCATTCGCCTTGGGCAAGTCCTCGTCGGTCACCGAGGCTAAAAAGTCGGAAACTTTCTTTTCCACATCCTGGAAGTACTCAAGAACGACGCTTTTGGGGACAGGCTGGTTTCCCGGAACGGCCATGCGGACGAGTTCGGGGGTCAAAGGCTCTTTAAAGGAAGTCCTGGGTCCGGGGGCAAAAAGATCCGACGCCGAAACGGAGTGAGTTACATGTTGCCAGACTGGCCAGCCGCCGATTTTTTCGTTCCAAATGTTTTCGGGACAGGCGTCGATCAATTTCTTGAGCAGGGCGGTGGAATTATTAATCGCGGGGATTAGAGTTTCAACGATGGTACGGGACATAATGTGCTCCTGAAGCCAAATTGTTTTGGCTTTGAAAATATGTTTGGCATCCATATCTCGCTTTAGGCCGTCAAGGGGGAAAGCGAAAGGGTTGCGAGACCACTCGAGTAGGCGATCAAACAAACAAAAAAGCAAGCAAATATGCAAGCAGGCGAAAAAGCAAGAAAACAAAAAAGCAGGCAAGCAAAAAACAGGCATGCATAAAAGCAAGCCGACAAAAAAACAATCCGACAAAAAAACAAGCATATAGGCAAAAGAAATATCTGAACTTTTGCTCTCTAAAAGTCGGTGGAGGTTACAGCAAAAATATTTGAACCATTATACACTATTGCCCGAAAAAAACGACTCCCTTTTGACGCTAGTTCAAAAAAGTTTTTTTGATTTCTATATGCTTATAAAGGTTGTAATAATTACAATAAATACAAGTTTATAATAATATGGTTAAAATTAATAGTTTTGTTGTCTATTTTTAGATTTTTAAAATTTTATTGAAATTATTTATACGTAAAAGTAATCGTGGGGGAGTAATTTATAAGCTTGTTTGAAATGATCAGTCATGAAAATCCAAGTCTAAGACGCGGAAGGAAAAGGCGGTTATATGACCCCAGAGGTAGTTTGCCTGAGCGGTCGTCATTGGGCCTGCGCGTTTTGGGTTTTTACGGCGAAAGCGATGAGAGCAAGCGGCGCCATATTTAGATGCGCCATATCGGCCAAGTTTTTCGGCGGTTTTCCTAAATCCAAGGGCCGCTGTTTTTGACGTTTTTTTTGTTCTTTACAAATAGATAGGTTTTTTGCTACTATTACTGATTCAGATTGCCCAGCACCACCTGGGCATCCCCTGAGGATTAGGCCAGTGTTAGGTTTACTGGTTTTCGATTTGCATTGAATTCTGGCGCGAAAATATTTTTAATGCGGTTGAGTTGTCGTAGAGAGCAGTCTGAAAAATGGTTTAGAATTTTCAACTCCATCAGCCTTCTATTCGACGACCAACTCTTTAGCCCTCTATATGACAGCTCTTTAACAACTCTATAAGCGCTGCGCCGTTTAGTATTTACCCCAGTTTTTAATCGAGCTACTTTTAGGTTTTAGATTTTGATTTTGTTTTAGCCTATTTGGTTTCTTCTTCGCATATTGCTTGTCGCAACTAGGCCTTTGCGGCCGAAACTGGAGCCAAACAATCATTTAGGATTTTAATCCTGTCGCAATTCACCTGCGGCTCTGACCGAGGGTACTGGTGGAGAATCTATGGACAACGGCCAATTGAAGCATTTCAAAGAGCTTCTATTGCAACAACAAAACGAAATTCTTCAAAATGCCGATGAAACAGTGGCCGGCATGACCGATCAGACAGTGAATTATCCCGATCCCACCGATCGTGCTTCCATAGAGTCTGACCGCAGTTTCATCTTAAGGTTGCGCGAAAGGGAGCGCATGCTCCTGACTAAGATCAATGAGGCGCTGGAGCGCATCGAGAATGGCGAATTTGGGACATGCGAGTCTTGCGGCGGGGAAATAAGCATAAAGCGTTTAGAGGCTAGACCGGTCACGACCCTCTGCATCGACTGCAAGAAACGTACTGAGGCCCAGGAAAAAGCTCGGGGAGAATAATCTTCCAGTCTTGCTTTCCGCTAGACTCGACATTAGCTCTAGACCCAATATTAGCTCTAGATTCGATGTCAGCTCTTGACGGAATATTATATTGACTAGCCTAAAAGATGATTGAGCCATGGCTAGTTTAGTCTATGACTAGTTTGAAATATAAATAGTTTGGTCTGTAATTAGTTTGAGCTATAATATAGTTTGATTTGGACGATAACGTAAACCAACAGCCGCTTTTTTTGGCGGCTGCCTATAAGGCTTAGGGCAGCACCTAGGCGCGGACAGCGGTAATTAATTATGAAGAGAACATACCAACCACATAATCTTAGGAGAAAAAGAACCCACGGCTTCCTTGTTCGGATGAGGACCAAAAACGGCGCCGCCGTGATACGCCGTCGTCGCTCTAAAGGCCGGGTGCGCTTGTCGGTCTGAAAAAGGAAGCAAATCTTTTTCTGATGCAGAGCTAAGGCCCGGCTAGGTATGGAAGCGACCTTCAAATTTCCTAAATCAGCTAGGCTCCTGGTTCGTCGCCAGTTCCTGCTTTTTAATGGACATCGGCAGATAAAGACGGCGATTGGCGGCTTTACCGTGGTTATCCGTTCTAATGGCCTTACGTTTAATAGGCTTGGCGTGACTGTAACTAAAAAGATTGGTTGCGCCGTAGCGAGAAACCGTTTAAAGAGACTGGCGAGAGAATTTTTCCGACTCAATCAGCTCCATTGGCCGCAAGGATGGGACTTTCTGTTTATAGCTCAAAAAGGCGTCGACAGCGATAAGGCGACTTTCACTGAGATAGACGGGAAAAAAATGGGCGATTGGCTTAGTAAGGTCAGCGCTTCAAAAAACCAACCCGCAGTTGACGCGTCAAAGACTCGGCGCCCAGTCGGGCAGGATCCAGCTAGCCGAGAGCTAGTCGGCCAAGAGATAGTCGGCGACGATGCGGCTGCAAAAGATACGATCGGCCAAGAGCCGGCTGGCTGATAGACCGCCAGCCAAGAAAAAGTCGGCTCCGATACGGCCGCAAAACAGGCTGCTGGCGAATAACCGAAGTCTTTAAAACTCTCAGGCTATCTGGACTCTCAAAGGCGTCGCATTTCTTGACGTATAAAAATTTGCCCGCCGTCAGCAGCGGGTTTCGACATAATGGTATGACCAGTCCACTCCCGCCTCAACCACCTGACGACTTGGCGCCCACAGAGCCTGATGACCAGCAAGAACCTACTCGTCATAGCTTTCCCACCCGTTTGTCGTTGGCGCCGGTTTTGTGGCTCCTGCGCTTCTACCAGCTGTTTTTGTCGCCGTTGAAGCCTCCAACCTGTAGATTTTATCCAGTTTGCTCATCCTACGCCATTTTAGCCTTCAAGCGCCATGGCATATGGCGAGGCGGCTATTTGACGTTGCGAAGGCTGCTGCGTTGTCATCCTTTTCATCCTGGGGGCTATGACCCTGTGCCGCCCGTCAAGGCGGCCAAGCTCCAAGACGACGGCAAGACCTGCGATTTTATGGGTCCCTAGAGCATGCCTGGGGCATGCTTGGGGTTCGCCAGGGTGTTTTCTTTTGGATGTATTATTTTTTTAGCGAGAAGATCGCTTTTTAACAGTTGTTCGTCGGCGGCATCTTAGCTCTTGGTTTTTGCTTGCGCGACCTTAAGAGACAGTTTGTGACCACTGGGAAGGAGCCATTTAGGAGCTTTGAATGGAAAAACGCACTATTTTGACGATATTTGTGAT
This sequence comes from Deltaproteobacteria bacterium, assembly GCA_031269135.1. Classification (GTDB taxonomy): domain Bacteria; phylum Desulfobacterota; class Desulfarculia; order Adiutricales; family Adiutricaceae; genus JAISZP01. The sequence continues at coordinate 4,839 of JAISZP010000084.1, forward strand.
GCTGGCCTTTTTTGCCGGCGTAAATGTAATATATACCGCCATCTACCCACCCAAGCCGCCAACCACTAGTTCCAGTCAGACCTCCACCCAGACGCCCGCGACATCGCAATCGCCGACTGACGCCGCCGCCGTTGATTCGTCGGCTGAAGAAAATCTGTTGTCGGCCCCCATGACTGGAGAGGACGCCGTCGCTCCAGGCGCACAGACATCTGCCCCCGCCAAGGTCAAAGATATTGTGGTCAAAACCCCTAACTACCGGGCGGTTTTTACGGAAAACGGCGCCAAGTTGAAGTCGCTGACTCTCACCAATTATTACGCAAGCAAAACAAACTCCGACCTGCCTGACGTTCCTCAAGAACTTGTCCCCAGCGCCGTATCGTCTTCAGATTATCCCTTGAGCCTTCGTCTTATCGTAAACGACAACGATTATTTGGATTTAGGCGCTCTTGCCTTCGTCGCCGATAAAGACAGCCTGGAAGCGACGGACAAAAACGCCGAATTGACCTTTACCGGCCAAACCGTCAAGGGCTTAGAGATAAAAAGGGTTTTCACCTTCGATCCTGCGACCTTTTTCATAGGCCAAAAGGTGATTCTCGCCAATAATAGTCAGGGTTCCTACACTGGACGCTTGGGTCAAGCGCAGACGTCCGGTCCTGTCGGCAAAAAAGCGGGACGCTACGACACCGTTGCGGGTTATTTCGACGGGAAATTATTCACCGAGGCGGTGAATAAAGCGCCTGAAGAATTGGCGGAGATTGAAGGGTACACTTCCGCAGACTGGCTGGGATATATGAGCCAGTATTTTCTCTCGGCTCAAGTGCTCGGCGGCGGCCCTTCCGAACTGCAATCCCCGTCGCAGATTTCCATTCAAGGCTATCAGAAGCAAAATTCGCTTTTCCAAGCTGTGGTTTCCTGGCCGCTTCAGTTAAGGCCCGGCGCAACGGCGACCTACGACTTTAGCCTCTACTACGGGCCAAAAGACAGCAAGGCCTTGGCCAACGCCGGTCACAACTTGGAAAAGAGCATCGATTTCGGTTGGTTTGGACTATTAGCCTTGCCGCTGGCCTGGCTCATTCGTATGTTTTACGACGTCTTCGGCAATTATGGAGTCTCCATCTTGATGGTGACTCTCTTGATTAAGGTGGCCTTGTGGCCTCTGACGGTCAAGAGCTACAAGTCCATGAAAGGCATGCAGAAGCTCCAGCCCCGGGTTACGGAGCTTAGGGAAAAGTATAAAGACGATCGCGAAACCTTAAACCGCGAGATGCTCCAACTCTACCGCACTTACAAAGTCAGCCCCCTTGGCGGGTGCTTGCCGATGCTCCTGCAGATACCCTTCTTTATCGCTTTCTACCGCGTCTTGGACTATGCCTTGGAGTTGCGGGGAGCGCCATTCGTCTTATGGATAAAAGATTTGTCGGCGCCGGATCGCCTCTTTGATTTCGGCGTCCAGATTCCTTTCCTG
>JAISZP010000112.1 GCA_031269135.1 Deltaproteobacteria bacterium
CCAGCCGGGGCGTCGGCATAAATGAGAGCGACGCTCCAGACGAACTTATAGACGAACCTATAGATGAACATATAGACGAGCCTATAGACCAGCCGACAGACGTCGACAGTCGGTCGTCAGACGACAGCCGGGAAACAAGACTTGGCAGAGACAGGCGCTCCAAGTTTAAGTCCGATAAAGTCGGCGGCTCTTCAAAGCGTTACCGGCTACCGATACTTGCCGTCCTTTTTGTGTTGACCGCGCTTTTCGCCACTTGGCATAGACTTGAGAAACCCGAGCCGCCCCAGCCCTTGGCGCAGCCGGAACCCGCCGAAGTCGTGCAGTTTTCCGAAATCACGGTTCCGCCTCTGCCCGATGGGAATATGGCCTTGGATGCGAGTTGGCGCAATGGTCTTTTGGTCGACAAGCACGTGATCGTCTCCGGCGGAACCTTAAGCCATGCTTTGGAGAGCCTGAATTTAAGTCAAAACCAGCGTCATAACCTCTATCAGATCTTGGAAAGAGAGGCGCTGTTGACTCAAGTTCGGCCGGAGGAGGAATTTGAAGCCTGGTGGTCGTCGCCTGACCGTACGGAAGAAAGCTTGGAAAGGATAGAGTACAGGCCCAGAGCAGACGCTCGGCCCTATGTGTTTTTGCCGGGCGGACCCGACGGCTTTTACTTGTTCTCATTAAGCGCTCCAATCAAAAAAATTCCTCAAGCCACTCAAGGCACAGTCGCAAGCACTTTTTGGGGAGCGTGCGAACAAGCTGGCTTAGAGCCCTGGGTCATATTGAGGATAGTCGATCTTATGGCCTCCCAGGTGGATTTCGTTTCCGACATCAGAACAGGAGACGACTTTCAGCTTTTATTTTTAGGAGACTATCAAGACGGGAGGCTTATCTCGAAGCCTATCATCGAAATGATCCGTATGACGAACCAGGACGTCAAATATGAGTTTTATCGACATGTCGGCGCCAATGGTCAAGAGGGCTATTACGACGCCCAGTTCAGATCCATAAACAAGACTTTTTTCAAGTCGCCTTTGCAATATTCGCGTATTTCCTCCAGCTTCTCCAAGGCTAGAATGCACCCTATATTAAAGATAGTCAGACCTCATCTTGGAGTAGACTACGCCGCGCCTCACGGGACGCCAGTCTCAGCGGTCGCCGACGGGGTCGTGAGATCGGCGGGATTTAAAGGAGACTACGGTCGTTTGGTGGTCTTGGACCACGGCAATAATTACCGAACCATGTATGGTCACCTCTCTCAGATCGCCAAGGGCTTGGCGCCGGGGGTTAAAGTCCAACAAGGCGACTTGTTGGGAAATGTCGGCTCCAGCGGCTTGGCGACCGGACCCCATTTGGATTTCAGGATCCTAAAGGGTGAAGATTTCATTGACCCCGAAAAGGTCTTGGCGGTCCAGGAAGGCGTGGCGATGCCTCAGGACGAGCGAATGGGTTTTGTCGACGCGGTGACGGAAGATCAGAGGCTTTTAAAACAACTCTTGGAAGGCGGATGAGGTGGACCGCCGGCAAGGTCAACCAGCCCAGCTAGATCGACTAGGTCGGCAAAGCGACCAGCAGTCCCGACAGCTTCAACAATTTCTCGATGAGGCGGCGGCTGCGGGGGTGTTTCCGGGAGGAGTCTTGCTCTACGGAAATCCCGCCCAAGGGGTTTGCGATACCCTTTGTTGCGGGAAAAGAGGCGTTACAAGAGACCGCGTTGAGGTAAAGCCGGATCTGATTTACGATCTGGCGTCGCTGACGAAAATAATATCCACAACCACTCTTTTTATGATGACCCTGGATAAAGGGTTGATCGATTTAGACAGCCCCTTGGCTTCATTAGGTTGGGAAATAAAAGGCTCTCTTAAGAAGGCGACCATAAGGCGCCTGCTGGCTCACCAATCCGGTTTGCCCGCTTGGCGTCCTTACCATCAAGACGACAGCCTTTCACAAGACGATGATGGCCTTTTAGAAGACGATAGCCTTTTAGAAGAAGATGGCCTTTTAGAAGACGATAGCCTTTTAGAAGAAGAAAGCCTTTTAGTCAATAACGCCTTAAAGACGGCCATTTTGCGGGAAACGCTCGAGTGCGATCCTGGGCAAAGGACAATTTACAGCGATCTGAATTTCATGCTTTTAGGCATGATTTTAGTCGAGCGTTGGGAAAAGAGGCTTGAGAGTCTTTTCAAGACTCTCATCTCCCAACCTCTGGGTTTGCTCTCTTGCGGCTTCAACCCTTCCGGACGAAACATCGCCCCAACTGAGGACGGTTTTAGGATCGGCGGTCCTTTAGACTATCGAGGGGCTCCGATAAAAGGGCCTGTCCCTTTGGGGACGGTCCATGACGATAACGCGAGAGCGCAAAACGGCGTTAGCGGTCATGCCGGTTTGTTTTCAAGCGCTCAGGACGTGTGGAAAGTGGTGCGGCTATGGGCCGAGGCCTTTGACGATTCTAAACGTTCTTTGGTGAGCAAGGGCGCGATGGATGAATTTTTGTGCGCTTGTCGACCCAAGAGCGGAGCGGCTAGAGCCCTCGGCTTTGATTTGGGACAGGGGACGCTGCAAGGGGCAAGAGGTCACACAGGGTACACCGGGCCGTCCCTTTGGTGGAACCCGCAAAAGGATCGCGCCTTCGTTTTTTTGTGCAACCGCGTGCATCCCACAGCCAGAGCCTCAAAAATGGAGAACTTCCGAAAAGAACTGGCCGACAGACTTTGGGGCTAAGTTTTAGGGCTGTCGGCATCTGGAAAGGCCTCTGGAATGGGCCGCAATTCTTTGCTTGCTTCTTTGATTTCTTTGTTTCTTTGTTTGCTTGTTTTATTCGCTTGTTTACTTGTTTGTTTGCCTCCTTTATCTAAGCCAGGTTTTGGGCGCCGACAAACTTCAGCCCTGAACTTTCAGTTTGTATTTTAGGCCTTTGATGATTTTTCCGAGTGTTTTAATCTTTGTTCACAATGACCCTACTTGTCTTTGGGAGGAGTTTTTCGACAATGGGTTCATTCGCCGCTTAACTGACCAGTAAAGGTTTTGGTCGGCAAGATCTGGCCTGCCGCCAGTTTGTTCGGCTCCCAATCCAGGTGGGGCGCCGAATAATGACTGTTTTGGAAACAACACCGACCGACAGTTGTCGGCTCAAGCCGTGTCGAACCATGAAAAATAAAGCCCACCTGATTGCATCACTATTCATCTGTTTGGCGCTTTGGTCTTTGCCGACCGCTGCGCTTGCCCAGCAACCCACCTTAAGGATCTCCGGATCTTCCACTTTGCTGCCGGTTCTTCAAAGCGTCGCTGAATATTACCTCAAACTTAGACCGGATCTGCTTTTGACGGTATCCGGGACAGGTACCGGAGAAGGCTTTAGATCTCTGATTGACGGAAATATCGATCTGGCTGCGGCTTCAAGAGAGATAAAGCTTGAAGAAGCTCAGAGGGCGCAGGCCGACGACCTTGAACTCATCAAACAAACAGTGGCCGTAGACTGTTTGGCCGTCATCGTTCACCCCTCCAATCCTGTGGAAAATCTTACCTTAGCCCAGCTCAAAGGCGTCTACGACGGATCCGTCACAAACTGGAATCAGGTTGGCGGGGCCGATATGGTGATAGTTCCCATAAACCGAGACAGCAGTTCGGGGACCTTCGAGATATGGATCGAAAAGATCTTATTGGGAGAGCGCCATCGACCGGACGCCCAGGTCCAGGCCTCAAGCGGCGGGGTGGCCTATGCCGTGGCCGGCAATCGCTACGCCGTCGGCTACGTGAGTTTGGGTTTCGTCTCCGAGCAAGTCAAAGCGCTTAAGGTCGAAGGCGTAGCGCCTTCCATCCAGACGGTCACAGACGACACCTATCCAATAAAGCGAGATTTGTACCTCTTTTCCCGGACGGATAAATCGGCTGAGGTGGATAAGTTTATAGAGTTCATTCTCTCAGATGACCAAACAGCTCTGATAGAGAAAGAGGGTTTTTTGCCCGCTCCGAAGACTGAGCTTACGGAGGGCGAAGAATGACGCAGCCGCAAAACGCGATAAACCGCTCTGAAACTCCTAAGGACTC
>JAISZP010000147.1 GCA_031269135.1 Deltaproteobacteria bacterium
GTTAGGACAATAAAAAATCAAAAACCATACCACTTGAGGCAAATGATGCTTAAACTCTCAGCCCGAACTTCGCTGATCCAGCCCTCGCCTACCTTAGCCCTCGACGCCCAGGTCAAAGCCATGAAGGCTCAAGGCGTCGACATCATAAATCTAGGCGTCGGCGAGCCTAACTGGCAAACCCCGGATCATGTAAAACAAGCGGCCATAAAAGCCATCCAAGATGGTTTCACTCGGTATACCGCTTCCGAAGGCATTTTAGAACTTCGACAAGCGATTTCCGAAAAGTTCAAAAACGACAACAACCTTGATTATCAGCCTTCCCAGATAGTCGTCTCCAACGGAGGCAAGCATGTCCTGCACAACATCTTGCAGTGTCTGTGCAACCCCGGCGACGAAGTCGTAATTCCGACCCCATATTGGGTGACCTATCCGCCGTTGGTGCTCTTAGCCGGAGGAACGCCCGTTTTCGTCCCTACCCTCAAAGAAGATGGATATCTTCTTACCCCTCAAGCTCTCTCTCGAGCCTTGACCCCCAAGACCAAGGGACTTATCTTAAATTCTCCATCCAACCCTACCGGGATGGTCTACTCCACCGAAGACTTGCAGGCTCTGGGAAAGGTCCTTTTGGACTGGGACGGTTGGATAATCAGCGACGACATATATGAAAAGCTCACCTATGAGCCTTATGCCTTCACAAACCTAGCTATGGCTTGTCCGCGATTGAAGGAAAGAATAGCCATCGTCCACGGAGTTTCCAAGACTTACGCCATGACCGGTTGGCGCATAGGTTTCATGGCCGCAAGCGAGCCGCTGGCCAAAGCCGCAACTAAACTCCAAAGTCATATGACCTCCAATCCCAACAGCATCGCCCAAAAAGCCGCTTTAGCCGCCCTTACGGGTCCGCAGGAGGTCGCCAAGAGGATGAAGGACGCCTTCCGGCAAAATAGAGACGTCGCCCTAAACATTCTGTCTAAAATGCCTCGAGTCAGTTGTCCCGCGCCCCAGGGCGCCTTTTATCTTTTTCCCGACGTCTCTGAACACTTTGGAAGAGTTATAAGCGGAGTAGAGGTGAAAAATTCCGATGATTTGGCCTCAGTTTTGCTTAGTGAATGTAAGGTGGCGACTGTTCCAGGTTCAGGTTTCGGTCAACCCCGAGCCATCCGTCTGAGTTACGCCACCAGCGAAGAAGATATCCGCACCGGCCTCAATCGCCTTGGCGAACTTTTGTCGCAATAAGTCGCGGAGGGAAAAGCAGGTTCATAAACATAGAAAGCCTCTTAGGCGATTGAGCGTTAGGCGAATTAGCGTTAGGCGCTTTGGAAAAAGAGGCGAAACAATAATTTCAAATTGTTCCAGAAATCTGATTTCATCATTTTGAAAATAAAGTTCGATAATTATTGTAGTCATCATAGTCATCATATTTATTTGATCATTGATTATAATTATACGCAATAGATTGTTGGTTCAGCATCGAATATTGATAAGCATTCCACGTATTTTCAGACAAACAGCCTGACATGCTGGAGACGGCAAAAAAATATCGCTTCCTATTTGGAATGTCGCCTCCTATTGTGATCAAATAAGGCATAAAATCCCCTAAATAATCGCTGACAGGGGCAGGATTTTCTTAGCCCTCCGCGCCCTCTCAAAGGTCTTGTCCTACTCTTGGGGAGAGAATACTTTTTAGATTTTTCGCTTGGAAGTCTTATTTTTTGACCTTGAAACGAAAAAAAACCTTTTCAATGTCGATTTTTTTGTCTAGTACCTTGTTTTTTGCCAGAAGAGTACTATTATATAAAGTAAGATAATTGATCGCCTCAGAGGATTTTCCTCCTTGTCGAGATATCATCTTAGCGGAGCAAGGTTAACCTCTAAAGCAAGGTTAATCTTACAGACGGCTTGATCTTTGAAATCGAAGATTAACGACCTCCCCTTCCCGCATGTCCGAAGGATGTCCAAAGACGATTTCCAAGGGAAAGTCGAAAGAGGATATCATTAGATTATGCGTCGGTGGTTTTGAACCAAAACCATCCAGAAATATCCAGATGTATTGGATGACGACTGTTTTCATCAACAAATCTTCATCAAAAAGGACCTTAATATGATTATGAAAATGTGAAAATGCGCGCACGCAACCGAGACGATCGTAGTAGTAGATAGTTAAAGTATTGACGTTTAAAGTTATTGATGTTTAAAGCAACTAATTTTTAAAGTTGCTGATTTTCAAAACTTTATCCAAGCTTAAAAATCAGAAAACTTTTAAGCAAAAATTTGAATTTAAAAACCAAGTTGTACCAAACAGAAATTTTAATTTAAAAACCAACCGACCGAACAGAAATTTCATTAAACGTTTTCGGATGAATATCCGCGAACAAGCAAAAGCGGCAAAGGATTGACCGCCTGAAAAGGTGATTTCCAATTATGTTTGTTCCCATAGTGGTTGAACAGTCTAACCGAGGCGAAAGAGCCTACGACATATATTCACGGCTTCTTAAAGACCGCATCGTGCTTTTGGGGACCCCTGTGGACGACCAAATAGCGAACCTGATATGCGCCCAGTTGATCTTTTTGGAAGCCGAAGACCCGGACAGAGACATTCACCTCTACATCAACTCCCCCGGCGGCGTCGTTTCGGCGGGCCTGGCCATATACGACACCATGCGCTTCATACGGCCCGACGTCAACACCTTGTGTCTGGGCCAAGCCGCCAGCATGGGAGCGCTGCTGCTGGCCGCCGGCGCCAAGGGAAAACGCGGCGCCTTGCCTCACGCCCGTATAATGATTCATCAGCCCTCCGGAGGGTTCCACGGACAAGCCTCGGACATTGAAATCCAGTCCAGGGAAATGCGCAAGACGAAAGAGATCCTAAATAAGATCTTAAGCGACATAACCGGTCACGACATCTCCAAGATCGCCCAAGACACCGAGAGAGACAATTTTATGAGTCCGCTGGAAGCTAAAGAATACGGTCTGATCGACTCGGTCATAGAGCAGAGGACGAATCCGGAACCGACCGACAAAAAACAACTTTAAGCAAACTATTTTTATTCGCCTGAAAATCAAGGCGAAACCAACCTTCTTGGCCACCTTTCTTCGGTGGACATACTCGCCCCTGACTCTTTGCCATAGGGGCGCCGTGAGACATTAAATGACAACACGCGATAAGACTAAGACCCCGCCTCCTGTTTGCGCTTTTTGCCGTCAACCTCAACGCGAGGGAGTCCGGATGATCGCCGGACCCGATCCCGAGCGTATCCACATATGTGAATTTTGTCTGGAGCATTGCCGGGATTTGATCAGTCAAGACCATTCCGAATCCCATACCGCCAAATCGGAAGGAATTCCCAAGCCTCACGAGATCAAGGCCATTTTGGACGACTACGTCATCGGCCAAGACCAAGCTAAAAAGATCCTCTCGGTGGCCGTCTATAACCATTACAAGAGAATCGAATCGCCGCCCGACAACGATGGGGTGGAGCTGCAAAAGAGCAACATCTTGCTGCTTGGCCCGACCGGCAGCGGCAAGACCCTGCTGGCCCAGACTCTGGCTAAAATCCTCAACGTCCCCTTCTCCATCGCCGACGCCACCGCTTTGACCGAAGCCGGCTACGTCGGAGAAGACGTCGAAAACATAATCGTAAGTCTTCTTCAAGCGGCCAATTACGACCTGGAAAAGGCCTCCAAAGGCATCGTGTACCTCGATGAGGTCGACAAGGTCGCCCGCAAAAGCGACAACGCCTCCATCACCAGAGACGTCTCCGGAGAGGGCGTCCAACAAGCCCTCCTTAAAATAATCGAAGGCACCGTGGCCTCCGTCCCTCCCAAGGGCGGCCGCAAACACCCCCAACAGGAACTGACCAAGGTCGATACGACCAACATTCTCTTCATCTGCGGAGGAGCCTTCGTCGGTCTGGACAAGATCATCAAAAACCGCATCGGCGTCAAGAGCATGGGCTTTTCCGCCGCCATCAACACCAAACGCGACAACCGCTCCGAGAGCGAACTCCTAGCCGACTGCCAACCTGAAGATTTGCTCAAATTCGGATTGATTCCTGAATTCGTCGGACGCCTGCCGGTCTTGGCCTCTTTGACGGAACTCGACGAACCCTCGATGGTGCGCATCCTTAAAGAGCCCAAAAACGCCATCATCCGTCAATACCAAAAGCTCTTCAAATTTGAGGGAGTCAATCTGAAATTCACTGAAGAAGCCCTCGTAGCCGTAGCCCAGCAAGCTCTTAAACGCAAGACCGGCGCCAGAGGCTTAAGGTCGATTCTTGAAGGAGCGATGCTGAACATAATGTACGATCTGCCGACCATGAACAAGGTCAGAGAATGCCTCATCTCCGCCGAGGTCATCCTGAAACAGGAAGAACCGATCATCATATTCGACGGCGATGTGGCCAAAACCGCCTGACAGAACCACGCCCAGCCATGGTCGTCGGACCATGGCTGGGCGA
>JAISZP010000155.1 GCA_031269135.1 Deltaproteobacteria bacterium
TAATAGGCTTAAGCGAACTGGCCTACAGAGATTACGGCGCTTTGGAGGGACGGAGCTATATCGCCGAAATCAAGAAAGCCGGTTCCAACCTTCTGGGCCTCATCAACGACATACTGGATTTTTCCAAGATCGAGTCCGGAAAGTTCACCATCGTCGTCGCCCCGTACCAAATCAACAGCCTGCTCGCCGACATCTTGGCCATGGCGAGCATTCGCCTTCAGGAAAAACCTCTTTTGTTTCTCACCGATTTCGACGACAACCTTCCAAGAGCGCTCTTAGGCGATGAAAAAAGCATACGGCAGGTTTTGCTTAATTTGTTGTCGAACGCGATAAAATACACCAAGAACGGATACATCAAACTGAGCGTTAAAAGCCGCCCGCTCGACGATAAGCATGTAATCCTGAAATTTATCGTGCAAGACACAGGGATAGGGATCAAGAAAGAAGATCTGCCTAATCTGTTCGGGGATTTCGTCAGACTGCAAGATCGTCGCGAAAACAGGTATGTCGAAGGGACGGGCCTGGGCCTGTCCATCGCCAAAAGCCTCAGCAACATGATGGGAGGCGACATCGCGGTCGAAAGCCGCCTTGGAGTGGGTTCCGTCTTTACCGCGACGTTTTTGCAAGGCATTGAAGATCTAAGGCCCTTGGACGCGGTTTCTCAAGTCGCCGCGGAATCCCAGTCTTCCCGCAGCGGCGCCGCCTTCCAGGCGCCCGGGTTTCCCATCTTGATAGTGGACGACGTCAACACCAACCTTGTGGTGGCCAGCGGTTTGATGGCGCCTTACAAGTTTTCCGTGACCACATGTTTGTCGGGAACCGAAGCGATAAATCTAGCCAAAACCAATGATTTCAAGCTTCTTTTGATCGATCAGATGATGCCCGGCCTCGACGGCTTTGAAACGCTCAAAGCGATACGCAGCATCTCTGAAGCCTACAGCAAGGTTCCCATCATAGCTTTCACCGCCAATGCCGTAGCTGGGGCCAGGGAAATGCTTTTGTCGAAGGGCTTTAACGATTTTCTCTCTAAACCCATCGACTCCAGGCAAATGTCGACGGTGTTGGATAAATGGGTTCCTATGGAGTGCCGCCTTACGGCGGAGCCGCCAAAGCCGAATATCGCCGAAAAACCTGCGGAAAATTTCAGCTCGAACGACTTGTTTTTAAGTTTAAAAGGCGTTCCGGACTTGGATTTCGATAAAATCATCAAAACATGGGGCGATATTGAAGATAAGTACGAGAACATCTTATATTCGTTCGTGAAAGACGCCGATAATTTTTTATCTGCCGTCAAAACGCCTGCGGAATTTGCAGGTAAAAGCGATATTTCGGATTTCACGATTCGGATTCACGCGATGAAGAGCGTCACCGCCAATATCGGCGCGACGGCTTTATCGGAAAAGGCCGCCTTGCTTGAGAAAGCTTCGACCAATCATGACGTGGGCTTCATCAAAAATAAAAACTTGGAGGAATTCTTAGTCAGATTTGCCCGTCTGGTCGATAATATAAAGATAATATTGGAGCAACTCAGAGATAAGCAAGATATTTCGCTGAAAGTTCCAATAGATAGCCAACAAATCGCCAAGCTTCGAAACGCCCTGCAGATAATGGACATCAGAGAAGCGGACAATGTTTTGGAAGAAATAATGGCTCAATCCGATAACGTCACCAAACAACAACTCGGTGAAATTTCAGATCTGCTTTTGTTTTCGGATTTTGAGGCGGCTTTGGCGTTGGTCGATAATTTGGAGACAAGCAAGACAGATGAAAGACAAATTCACTGACGCCAAAATAATAGTCGTCGACGACGCCGTGACGAATCTCAAATGCGCGAAAATGTCGCTGGCCGACACGGCCCAGGTGTATACGGTCATTTCCGCGCAGAAGATGTTCGATCTTTTGGATTCCATAGTGCCGCATCTCATACTTTTAGACATCAACATGCCCGGCATGGATGGACTGGAGGCGCTGAAGATTCTAAAAGAAAACCCGAAAACGGCGGATATTCCGGTTATTTTTTTGACCTCCAAGACTGAATTGGATTCGGAGCTTGAAGGGTTGTCGTCGGGAGCGGTCGATTACATCACAAAACCCTTTGAACCCCTTTTACTGCAAAAAAGGGTGGCCATACACCTGATGCTGCATCAGCAGCGCTTGGAACTCGAGGAGCAGAGCAAACAGCTTAAAAATTTCAACGACAACCTCCAGCAAATGGTCAGAGAAGAAACCGAAAAGGTCACTAGACTTCACGGCGCCATCTTCACGACGGTAGTCGATTTGGTTGAAAGTCGCGACGATATTACCGGCGGCCATATAAGCCGCACCACGAAATGGTACGCTTATCTTTTGGAGGATTTGACGCGGACAGGGGTTTACAAAGAGGAAATCTCCGCCTGGGATCAAAATATCGTCCTGCAATCGTCGATGCTCCACGATGTCGGGAAAATTCAGATCAGCGACGCCATCCTTAAAAAACCGGGAAAACTGACCGAGGAAGAATTCGCCGAGATGAAACTGCACACCGTTTTCGGCGCCGCCATATTGGATAAAATCAGCGCGACTCTTCCTCAAGACGACGCCCTCTTCATCAGCCACGCTAAAGTTATGGCCCTGACGCATCATGAAAAATGGGACGGCTCAGGCTATCCTTACGGCCTATCCGGAAAGGATATTCCCTTGGAAGGAAGACTAATGGCCATAACCGACGTCTACGACGCCTTGATCTCCAAAAGACCGTACAAAGAAGCATTTTCGCATGAAACCGCGGTGGAGATAATCATCGGAAATTCAGGCGCGCATTTTGACCCGTCGCTTATCGAAGTGTTTAAGAGAGTGTACAAAAAGTTTGAAGCTCCTTGAGTCGTAGTTTGCGGACTATGATTTACGGGTATGTTGGTTGATATGTTTCTTGTTCTATGTTTTCTTGTTCTATGTTTTCTTGTTTTATAGTTCCATGCTTGGAATCTATATTCTTATAAGGTAGAAGATGATGAACAATCAATTTAACGCACAAAAAAAGTCGATTTTTAGGCTGATGGCTTTTATGGCGGCTGTTGTTTTAGTCGCGACGATTTTTTATTTCAGCCTGGAAAAACGAAGCTTAGCCGAGACAGGGCCAAACGAAACCAATTCGAGCTCAAGCAATGACGCTTCAGCCCAGCCAACCCCAACCGCCGCCGGCGCGGACTCCAATCAACAAAATGCCGCCGCGGCTGCTCGAACAGAAGCGGAAAACGATCAAGCCGCCCCTTTTCATATAGGCGTAGTGACGGGGAATATGGAGCAAGGCGCCGAAGACTTGATCGGCGCCGAGGAGATGGTGAGGAGATATGGTACGGTCGAGCAGGGAGGACTTATCTTACACCGCGCTTATCCTAACGAATATTTCAACACCCCCGAGAAGCTGTCGGATTTGATCGCCTCATTGGCCGAAGATCCGCTGCTGAAAGTGATAGTGGTCAACCAATCCATCCCTGGCACAAGCGAAGGTTTCAGGAAGGTCAAGGAAAAAAGGCCCGACATCTTTTGTTTGGCGGGCGAACCGCATGAATCGAGCGACGTCATCTCTCTGTACGCCGATCTCGTCGTCGCCAGCGATTATGTCTCACGGGGATATCTCTTGCCGTATTCGGCCAAACAATTGGGCGCCGACACTTTGGTTCACGTTTCTTTTGAACGACATATGTCGTATGACCACATGAGACTTAGAGCTTTGATTATGGAACACGCTAGCAAAGATCTGGGATTGAAGTTTGTTATGGAAACCGCTCCTGATCCGACAAAAGAAGCGGGAATTGATGGGGCTAGAGAGTATATAGTAAAAATATTCCCAGATTGGCTAAGTAAATATGGTGAAAAAACAGTATTTTTTGCGACCAATGATGCGCATACCGAACCTTTGATCAAACAAATAGCTAACCTTGGCGGTTTTTTTGTGGAGGCTGATATTCCTTCTCCACTTTTGGGTTTTCCGGATGCCTTTGATTTGGAGCTTACTCCCTATTTGGGCCAGTGGCCACAGGTGCTTAAAATTGTGGAAGACGCAGTCATTGAAAATGGGGGAGATAAAAGAATCGGTACTTGGGCCTATCCGTTAGGATTCACCCAAACCGCAGGTTTGGTGGAATTCGGAAAGCTG
>JAISZP010000329.1 GCA_031269135.1 Deltaproteobacteria bacterium
ATATTGTATGACGTTTCGTTTAAGGCCAAGGATGTCTTCCGCCTGCGTATGCACTCCTCTGGCTTGAACTAAAGATCTTCTGAGCATTTCCTCTTCAAGACCGGCCGACAAAGACGCCAGATCTCCCGGTTCCGGCGCGAATTCCATCAATATTTCCGAAAGGGCGCTAGGCGGCTCTTTGGCGTACTTATCCCATTTGTACTTAAAGCTATTACGCTTTAAGCCCAATAGGTCGGCGGCTCGGTTCTGAACCTGTCCGCCCAAGGACATGGCCTTTCTAAGCAGCGCCTCTTCAAAAGCGGACAGAGCTTCATTTAAGCCCACTTCTTTGGGAAGAGAGTCTAAGATCTCAGCTACCCATTTCGGGGATTTGGAATTCGTCGAAAGCTCATCGACAGGCGCCTCTCCGCCCTGATAAGATCCCTGGTAAGATCCCTGATGAAACTCTTGACTAGTCTGCGGTCTTATAAAGGGCCTCCGGCCGTCTGGCGGCGGGACTGTCGATGGTGCGGGGCCGAAAATATTTTTTTGGGCGATTTTGTTTTTTAGGTCAATATTGTTTTTTTGGTCGATGATATTTTCGCCGCCGGTAAAATTATCGTGGTCATCAGGCGATCGTCCGCTTTGACTTTTGGAAAAATCATCGGAGAGGTCGTTTTGAGCGTCAGAGAAATCATCTCTAAAACGCCAGCCGGAATCGACCGTTGACGCCGGACTCTCGCCTGCGGCAGTTCGTCCGCCGGATTTGCCGTCCGCTGACGGAGAGGAACCGTGACTTTGCCCCGGACCTCCTCTGAATGGAACCGGTCTCTGAAGTTCTTCAGGGAGATCCGAAGGCAAAATGACGTCCCCTGAGGCCAACACCAGCGCCCGTTCGATGACGTTCTCCAGTTCCCTGACGTTGCCGGGCCAATGATAGCCGTAAAGAAGCCTTTTGGTGTCGCTGTGAAACTGGACTTTTTTCGGGTGGTCGCCGCCGAATTTGTCTAAAAAGTGCTCAACCAAAATCGGCAGATCGTCGAGTCTCTCTCTGAGCGGCGGAATCTTGAGGTGGACCACGTTTAATCTGTAAAACAGATCCTCTCTGAAACGCCCTTCGTTCGATTCTTTCTTTAGATTGCGGTTAGTCGCGGAAATAAGCCTCACGTCGACTTCGATAAGTTTTCCGCCGCCGCCGACTCGTTCTATGGTCCGCTCCTGCAGGACTCTAAGCAACGTCACCTGAGCCGACTGCCCCATCTCGCCGACTTCATCCAAAAACAAAGTTCCTTGGTGGGCCAGCTCGAACCGACCGGCTCTGCCTGTTCCGGCGCCGGTATAAGCCCCCTTTTCGTACCCGAACAGTTCGCTGACCAAAAGGGTCTCCGAAAGCGCGGAGCAGTTCACCGCCACAAAAGAGTTCCGGGCTCTGGGGCTGTTGTAGTGAATGGCTCTGGCCACCAACTCTTTTCCTGTGCCGCTTTCCCCTGTGATCAACACGTTGGCTTTGGTCGGGGCCACTTTTTCCAAGAGCTGGTAGAGTTCCAACATGCTTTTTGATTTGCCGATCAACGACCCGAAACTGTGCCTCTGGGCTAGGGCCGCCCGAAGTTCCATATTCTGGCGAGTCAAGCGCGACACTTCAAGGGCTTTAGAGACGCTTCTTATGAGATCTTCGTTGTGGTACGGCTTGGTGAGATAGTCGAAAGCGCCCTTTTGCATAGCTTCCACCGCCAGCTTGACGTCGATATGGGCGGTGAGCATTATGACCGGCGTTTCGGTTCTATGATTTTTAACCTTAGTCAGCAGTTCCAAGCCGTCTCCGTCGGGCATGGTGATGTCGGTCAGAACAAGGGTTATTTGGGGATTATCCCAAAAAAGCTCGAACGCCTCCCTGCCGCTGCCGGCTTCCAAGATCTCGTAGCCTTGGGCTTCCAGCACTTGGCCAAGGATTAGTCTGTAGTTCGGTTCGTCGTCGACGACAAGGATGGTCTCAGGCATACGGCAATCTCGTTGGTTTCACGTGAGGCGACGGCGCAAAAAATAGTTTCGGTAGGTAAAACGGGTTCGGTGGACGACAAAAGTTCGGTGAATAAAACGGGTTCGGTGGATAAAACGGTTCGGGCGGTAAAATAGGTTCGGTCGATAAAAAAGTCGACAAAAAAGGTCGATAAAAAAATCCATAAATGAGGCCCATATAAAGAGGCGCATAAAAGAGCGTCGGACCAAAACTTTAAATCACTCTGGCCCAGGAGCGTCTTCTTGGTCGGGTTGTTTCAGCGGGAGGGTTATCACGGCTTTTAAACCATGATCTTCCTCGCCGCCATGGATGTTTGCGAGTTCCAATTTGCCCAAATGGCTTTCTATGACGTTTCTGACCAACACCAGGCCCAATCCTGTCCCTTTGGTCTTGGTCGTTCGGAAGGGTTTGAACAGATCCCTTTGAGCTTCAGGCGAGAGTCCCGGGCCGGTGTCGGTTATGACGATCACTAGTTTTCCCGACGGCTCTCCGGCTTTTTCGACGTATGTCGATACCGTAAGAAGGCCGCCATCAGGCATGGCTTGGATGGCGTTGACCAGTAAATTCAAAAAAGCGCGGTGGAGAAGGGCGCCGTCGGCGAAAACAGGACCTGGGTCGCCGTTGAGCTGCGATCTCAGTTCCACCCCGAAGCGCGACATGTCGGCTTCCAATAAGACCAGTATCTCTTCCAAGATGTCTTCCACCACCACCGGAGCGAATTTGGGCTCTTGGGGACGGGCGAAATCCAAAAAATCGGTCAAGATTCTCCACAAGCGTTCAGATTCGTCCACTATGGCGCCGGCGAGCTTTTTTTGTTTCGGACTGTCCTTCAAGCTTGAGGCCAAAAAATCCGCCGACGAGCGGATGATGCCCAAGGGGTTTCGAATCTCGTGGCTTACGGTCGCCACCATTTGACCTAGGTTGGCCAACCGCTCGGCCTGGTTCAGACGCTCGTTCAAGGTGGCCTTTTCGGCGTTCTTGAGGTTGATGATGTTTTCCCCTCTGGCCACGACCATCCACAACACGAAACTTAAAAATAAGCTCGTAGCCACCGCAATTCCCAGAGCCATGTACTGCATGCGGGCTATTTGGGTGTATTCGGCGGTCAGATCTCTGGTCAAGACCAACACCCCGCTTACGTTGGAGGTGAAGTAGTCCTCTAAGGCCTTAAAGCAGCTTATCGTAAACTGCCCTCTGGGAAAAAAACTCCCGAACAAATAGCCCCCGTCTTGTCTGACGATGACCGTTTGCTCTTTTAAACGGTTAAGATAAGCTTCACGTCCCGGAGAGCCTGGAGGCTGCCAGAAACTGGGAGGCTCCTCCGAGGTCAAGTTGAGGGAACTGTCGTTGGATGGGAGCAAGGCTAATCGGATGGCCTCGAAGTAGGTGTCCATGGGCTCGGCCAATTGGCCGACGGGAGTCTGCTGACCGGTTTGAGGGTTTGTTTCGTAGACGACCACAGGCACGGCGGAATCCGACGAATAGACCATCATTCCGAACTGGGCGTCGTAGAGGGCCACCTTGGTTATGTCTATTCCGTGTATGGTGCGCTGGATCACTTGGTTCAAAAATTCGTAAGGTTCCGGTTGGCTGAGATTGGCTTCCCCTCTAGCCCGGTAGATGGGCTGGAGAAAGTTGGTGTACATCTGAAACCTTAAGTTGTCCATGACCATGATGGTGTCTTCCACCACCCTGTCGTAGATTATCTTTTCGGCGCGGTCGCTCATCAAGGCGGCTAAGACCAAACAAGTGGCGAATATGATGATGACGGCGACCGAAGAGAAATATTTGGCCAGCCTGAATGGTTTCTCGGCGGTGGAGAGCGCCTTTGGCTGCCGAGTCGCCTGCGTGGTCGCCAGCCCGGCTGTCTGCCCAGCTGATTGCCCAACTGGCTGACCAACTACCTGCACAGTCGCCTGACCGACTGACTGACCAGTTGCTTGCCCGGCTGCTTGACCAACTGTCAGGCCGACAGCCTGACCGACTACCTGGCCGGCTGCCTGACCTTGAAGCTGGCCTTGGCCTTGGCCTTGAGCTTGGCCTTGGCCTTTGGCGTCACTCTGATTCACTGGCAAGTCCGGGAGAGATTTTTTGCGGCTTAGGCGCGGCGGCTCGCCGGCTCGTTAGCGTCATGACGAAGATAGCGCTACTTTTGGCCAAAAGGCCTTTTTGTCGGAAAAGGTGCAAGGTTTGGATTTCCAAGGCGGCATCCTCAAAAAGTCGTCTCAATCGCAGGCGATGGTCAAGCCTCGAAAAAGTTTCATCGTCAAAGCTCAAAGAAAAACAGGTTGGTCTTGCGGCTCAGAGCGTATAAACTCCGCAAGCCCCTATCGGCTTTAGAAAAGTCCAAAAGCTGCATGCGGGGGCTATCTTTGGCGATAAAGCGATTTTAGAGAAAAATCAGGCGCTGAAGCAAAGCCGGACGCTGACGCAAAGTCGGACGCTGACGCGAAGTCAGTAGCTACAGTGAATAGGAAAAGAGCAAATAGGAAGGCGTCATTCCCCGGCTTCGACGATATATTTCCTGTCTGCGACCAGCTTTTTG
>JAISZP010000348.1 GCA_031269135.1 Deltaproteobacteria bacterium
AAACTTGGCTAAAGGACCCTGGAAACCGTCTTGAGCCACCCTCAGCCAAGCCAGGCCCTTGGCGCCTAAGCCGATCGCCAGAGCCACCAAGTCGTCGAGCTGTTTTCGCGACAGCTTCGCGGCCGCTCCAGGGGCACGTATGGCCTTGACGCAGCCGCCGTTTTTTAAGGCTTCAACGAAGACCTGGGCTTTGGAAGCGGCGAAGACTTCGCCTAAATCAACCATTTCCAGCCCGTAGCGCAGATCGGGCCGATCGTTTCCGTATCGCTCCATGCTCTGTCGGTACGTCAGTCTGGGAAGCGGAAGCTCAAGGGTCACGCCCAAGGTCTCGGAGAAGACCTTCGATATATAGCCTTCAAGCATCCCTATGACCTGATCCTGGTCGACGAAGCTCATCTCCAAATCGATCTGAGTGAACTCAGGTTGACGGTCGGCTCTCAGATCCTCGTCCCGAAAGCACTTGACTATTTGGCAATAGCGGTCTAAGCCGCCCATCATCAGAAGCTGCTTGAAAAGTTGAGGCGACTGGGGCAGGGCGAAGAACGAGCCGTGATTCAAGCGGGAAGGGACCAAATAATCCCTGGCCCCCTCTGGGGTGGACTTGGTCAAAACGGGCGTTTCAACTTCGTAGAAGCCGTTTAGATCGAAGTAATCACGGGTGATTTTCGCGACTTTATGCCTCAGAGCAAAGTTTTTCATCACCTGCGGACGCCTCAAATCGAGATAACGGTACTTCAACCTGACCGATTCGTTCACGTCGGCGTGGTCTTCCACGACGAACGGCGGAGTCTTGGCTTCGTTCAAGACGCGAAGCTCTTTTATTAAGACCTCGATGCGCCCGGTGGAGAGCTTAGGGTTGATCATGTCGTCAGGACGCGGCCGCACCCGGCCTCTGAGGGCTAAGACGTATTCGGCGCGGACGTCGTGGCTTTTCAAGTGAGTGGCGGGGTCTTCCTGAGGGTTGAAGACGGTCTGGACAAGACCGCTTCGATCTCTGAGGTCGATGAAGACCAGGCCGCCGTGGTCGCGTCGATGCTGGACCCAACCCATAATGGTGACTTCCTCGTCCAAGAGGCTTTCGTCGATCTGAGCGCAATAATGGCTACGTATGAGGCCAGCCATGGATTCTGACATTTTGATGCTCCGGTCAGGATGGATTTAAGTATTTAAAGCGGGGCCTTGGCCAAGGGCGGAAGGTGTGACTTCGACAATACTTTAGGGTTAGTATCGCTGGGGTTGGTCCAACGGCAAATTCCATTGTTGTTTGGTGGACAGGTCCCTGATGGTCGCTTGACCGCCGGCCATTTCATCGGGACCCAGCATGATCACGCGCTGGGCCGAGGCCTTGTCCGCCCGTTTCAGACGGCTCTTGAGGCCTCCGGATTCCCAATCGGCTTCGACTTTAAGGCCTCTCGCCCTGAGGTTTTGAACGAGTTCGAAAGCCGGACCCAAGGCCTCGGGACACAAGACGGCCACGTAGTAATCGGGACCGCTTTCTTTAGGCGAATCGGCTTGAGACAAAAGCATGAAAAGCCTCTCCAGGCCGACCGCGAAACCTAAGCCCGGGATGTCGGCGCCGCCGAGTTTGGAGCACAGGCCGTCGTAACGACCGCCTCCGGCGACCGCGCTTTGGGCCCCGAGCTGACCGCTATGGACTTCAAAGGTAGTCCTCGTGTAGTAATCAAGGCCGCGAACCAAAAGGGGATCGATTCTAAAATTGAGGTTGACCTGGGTTAGAACGGTAGTCAGGAGTTGAAAGTGATCCTTGCAGCTCAGGCATAAAAATTGGTCCATTTTTGGGCCGATCATCACTTCCGAGCGGCATTGCTCGTTTTTGCAGTCCAATATGCGCAAGGGATTATGCTCAAGGCGTCTTCGGCAGTCGGGGCATAGACTGCTCTGGCGCTCCGACAGGAACGAGGTCAGTTTTTCTCGGAAAGCTGGGCGGCAACTTGGACAACCCAGAGAGTTGACGACGACTTGCAGGTCGTTTATTCCAAGCTCGCTCAACAAGGTGTGGAGCAATAAAATGATCTCGGCGTCGATATACGGTCCGACGTCGCCGAAAACCTCGACGTCGAATTGGTGAAACTGCCTCAGGCGTCCCTTTTGCGGACGCTCGTACCTGAACATCGGGCCGAAGCAAAACAATTTAGCGGGCCTCGCGCCCTCGCAGAGATTGTGTTCCAACACGGCTCTAACCAAGCCGGCGGTGGCTTCAGGGCGAAGGGTAATCTTCTCTCCGCTCCGATCTTCCATGGTGTACATCTCTTTTTCGACTATGTCGGTGACTTCCCCGATGCCTCGCTGGAACAGTTCGGTCTTTTCCATAATCGGCGGACTCAGCTCGGCGTACCCGAAACGTAGGGCCAAATCTCTCGCTTTGTCTTCCATTAAACGCCAAAGTCGGCTCTGGTCGGGCAAAATATCTTTAAAGCCTCTTATAGCGGCTAATGTGGACATAAAGGCATTCCTCCAATGTGAACTTTGTCATTATACTAGCCTGAATATTTATGTCAATGATAGACGGACTTCGCTTACGCCGCGTCGCCGCAAAGCGATAATGCGCTATGTGAGCAAACGCTGCCGTCCCAAATAAATCCGAAGCGCTTCCTCCTGCGGTCTAAGCTATTGAAATGACGGCCTTAGGTATTGCGAAAAAGCCATTTGGGAAATCAGGCCCTCTATCGAGATATGCGGTCCAAAGCGTCATAGAGGGAACAGTCTTGGTTGAAGCGGCGGCTCTACTATCCCAGCGACGAAGGGATGATCCAGCCAGGCCCATAGTCTCTGCGGTGATGTGCGGCAACTTTACCAACATATTTCGTATTTTGCATAAAAAGCGGAGCCAGGCCGGAAGGCGGCAGAATATGGCGATTAGCATTTCCTCAGAGGAGAAATATCGGTCGGAACTCCATTCGGCCTTGAAGGCGTCTGCATAGTCCACAGGCAAAACTGAATTTAACCAAGTATTTACAGGAAATGAAGCTCTCCTGATTTTAATGACCAGACTCTGTTTGCGCATAACTCAATCCATAATGCAAACACATAAGATTTAAAGGTCATTCTTTTGCAGCATAACGGCCAACTTTTCAGGGGAGATTTCGATAACTTTGCCGTCCTCCCAAGAGACCATCGGCACACCGGCCGCGATATGCCTCTTCATGGCCTCACGGGCGCCTTTACGAAGCGCCTTGGCGACAACAGCCTCATTTGCGATTAACGCATCAATATCAATCCGCTTTTTATCGGACATAATTATGCTCCGTCATAAGAGCGTTGTATCGCTTCTCATAAATGACATTAAACGATGTATCTTGCCCGCCTTCGGCTATTTTGACCGGGCTGTCAGGATAGGAGTCGTCAAAAATCTGCCAGGACGATGCCACCGGCATGTATAGCCTGAAAAGGTTTTTCAAGCCGGCCGCAAATCGCCTTCTGATATCAGAGGCCAGAACATTGCGCCCGCCCAGGCTGACTCTGGAAGCCGCCCTGGCTATGGCGGCATCGGCGTTGGGAAGGGTAAGAAACATCAGATGGCTTTTGCGCCCAGCGGCAACCAGTTGCTTTAACCATGGAGCAAAAGTGCGGGAAGCCAGGGTGGTTTCAAAAGCAAAGTCGGCTCGTTTGCCCGCCAGTTCCTGAAGGCGTTTAAGCATTATACGCCCGGCCTCCAGGGCTACGGATTCAGGACGGAAGGCCGACAAACCTTGAGCTATGGAATCGGCGTTGACGAATTCATCCACCGCGAAAGCGTCCCGGAGCAATACCGGAGCGCTGGTTGATTTGCCGGCTCCGTTCGGACCGGCCAGGATTATTATATGGGGAGCTTTGCTCATTTATTTCACCATATAATTGAAGTCAAAGAGGGCGGCAGTGCGCAGCCCTTTGTTTGCCATTGATGGAGACTTGTCGGTTAATCGTCGTCATCATTGTCGTCGGCCAACCATAAATCATCTTCAACGCCTTCCTCTTTTTCACCTTTGCCGGCGGCGAAGCCAGCCTACCGGAGAAGCTCAAACAGAAATTCTCTAGTCAGAACCGGCAGATTATTGGATTTGAGATCGTCGTCTTTTTGGTCAAGCCAATCCAGAAGCAGCGCTGAAAAGCCGTGACGACCAGCATGGCTGTGAAACATATGAATATGGCCTGAAGCGGAATGAAAGCCTGGTCAGCCAAGGCCTGATCTTTGGAGTGCTCAAATAGCCAAGTCGCAATGAATCCGGCGATCAGAAACATAGCCGCCACCACAGCCGCAACCCAGGCGGCTTGCCCCAAGCCCTTTTCCAAGGGCGACAGAGGCACACGAACCGTCATATTTGTGGAGTCATTGTCGTGGCTCATGAAATAATTCCCTGATTATGGCCATTTTCCATTCCGAAAATTTGCTGGAGAGCAAAGCCGGTGAGGCCGGCCAATTTTGCCTGGGTCAGGTCTTCCCTGTAGCGATCTTCAGCCGATATTTGGCCGGGCAGCTTAACATGGTCATTAAAATGACCAGATTCCCGCCAGGGTATGGCCTTATCGCTTCCTGCCGGATTATGGGGCTGCTTCGTCTCATAGCGTCTAACCGTACTCAAGGTTGTCGGCCTGCGGAATGGTCAATCGGTTGAATCAGGGGCACGATGTTAGCCAGATCAGGCCCGCCAGACGCCCTGGTCAAATCAAGTTCGTAAGCCATTTGCAGGTTAAGCCAAAACTGAGGCCCCGTACTGAAGAGTTTACCCAAACGCAGAGCCGTGTCAGCGGAAATGTTTCTCTTGCCGACGACAATCTGACTGATTCGGTTGGCCGGAACACTGATGGCCCTGGCCAGTTCCGCCGCGCTCAAATTTAGGGCGTCCATTTCGTCCTTCAATATTTCGCCTGGATGGATAGGAGTGCTGGGCATCATTTAACCTCATTAATGATAATCGACAATTTCAACATCACACGGCCCCGGAGCTTCCAACGGCCAAGTAAAACATATTCGCCAGCGGTCGTTGACGCGGATGCTGCATTGACCTTTCCTGTCGCCGTGAAGGGCTTCAAAGCGGTTACTGGGCAAAAGCGTCAAAGTTTCCACTCGGTCGGCCGCATCAAGAATCCTGAGTCGTTTCTCCGCCTGGCGGGGGATACTCGTCCAGGCTTTGATGTCTTCGCCCTCATACAGTCTTTTTACCTTGAGGTCTTTATAAGTCTGGATCATACCCGCCCTATGCAACAATTATAAGTCTTCGTACGCAATACGTCAAGCGTATTTAACGGCTATTTGTCGTGACCATTTTTCATCAAGAGATTCGCGGCATCGTTGCTGATGGACGTCAGCGTATGCGGGAGAAATTGAGCATACTTTTTTTGGTGAAACTGGCGCTTTTATGAGTCATTGTTGTGTAGCGATCATATCCATGGTGAACTGGCCGCTGTTGGCCATGGCGACCGCGAAGCGGCGGCGCAGCCCGAGGAAGGGGCGGAACGTGGACGGCAGGCGGGCTTTCTTTTTGATTTTATCCACGCCGCTGCAATCTTTGCGCAACCTCCCTGTGCGGCCAGGGAAGATGTAAGAGCTTTCTGGAAATCGCCGGCTCTTCCACGCCAATTGATTGTTGATGATGTTTTCGGCAAAATCGCTTAAGCCGATGCTGGTGTTTTTGCCGCCCTTCGGGCCGCGTAGATGGATAAGATTGAGATGGAAATCAATGTCCCGCTCTTCCAGCTTGAAGATTTCGCCACGTCTCATGCCGGTGATGTAAGTCGGCGGCGCCATGTTCCGCACGTCAGCGTCAGGCCACGTTTTCACCACCGACAAGAAGCGCTCTGATTCCTCCGGGTTCAAATATTCCACAACGTCATTATCTTTGATCGGCATTTCTATTTGAAAGTCAAGGGCGGGACAGCGATTGGTCTTGAAGCTGAAGTTGATGATGCGGCGTAAAAGCTCCAGGGCGTTCCAGACTGCAGCTGGCTTGTGGCCATCCATTCTTTCCTGGAGTTGCTCTATCATCTGCGTGTCAATGTCCTCAACCCTTTGATGCCTTTGATTGATTAAAAAAAGCAAAAATCTCATTTGTGCTTTTTTTACTTTAAAATACTAATTTTTAAAGTCAGATAGCACAATAATGAAATTTATTGCTTATAAAAAAAGTTATTTCGAGCTTAATTTAAGCCGAAATTGATATAATTATAGCCGAAAAGCAATACTGAGCGTTTCTGGGTAGTTAGCGGCGGCAGAATTATTTTATGCCGCCGCTAGGGTTTCTAGAAGAAAATTACAGTTTCTGCAAGATAATTACTGAAAGCTCTCAGTTGTCGATCGCGCAGGCTTTGAGTTCCCGGCTGCGGCTTGGGTGCCTGAGCTTGGTGATGGCCTTGGCCTCAATCTGGCGGATTCGTTCCCTGGTCACCCCAAAGATTTTTCCAACGTCTTCAAGGGTGCCGTCGGTTGTCTTGCCGATGCCGAAACGCAGCCTGATGACTTCAGCTTCCCGAGGGGTGAGGGTGGATAAGGCCTTGTGAACCTGCTCGGTGAGGTTTAGATTCATGACCGCGTTGGAAGGACTTACGCTTTCGATGTCGGCTATGAAATCCACCAAACTGGTGTCCTCGTCGTCGCCTATCGGGGTCTCGAGCGAAATGGGCTCTTTAGCGATTTTAAGGACTTTACGCACCTTTTCCAAAGGGAGGTCCATTTTTTCGGCGATCTCTTCCGGAGTGGGTTCATGTCCCAATTCCTGCAAGAGGTATCTGGAGGTGCGGACCAGTTTGTTGATGGTTTCAATCATGTGCACGGGGATGCGGATAGTTCTGGCCTGATCGGCGATGGCCCTGGTGATCGCTTGGCGGATCCACCAGGTGGCGTAAGTGGAGAATTTATAACCCCTCTGATACTCGAACTTGTCTACGGCCCTCATAAGACCGATGTTGCCTTCCTGAATCAGATCCAAGAATTGCAGGCCGCGGTTGGTGTGTTTTTTGGCGATGGACACCACCAGCCTCAAATTGGCCTCGATGAGGTGTTTTTTCGCTTCTCCCGAGAGTTTTTCGCCATTCTGAATAGTTTGTATGATCGTGTGAAGATCTTCATAGCTCATCTTGCACTCGTTCTCGATCTCTTTGAGATTTTGAGCTTCAATGGCGGTTTGCTGAGCTAGTTGTTCGACCTTTTCAGCGCTGAGCATAAGAGTGCGGCAACGCCTGGCGGCGCCTTTGGGGTCGCTTTTGACCTTTTTGTAAAACTCCGCGACAGCCTCAGGGGTTTTAGCCTTGAAAAGAGCCAAGTTTTTTTCCACGGCGTTCTTGCAGCGTAGATACTTTTGTTCCCATTCCCTCAAGCGCATCACTATGATGTCGTATTGCCGCTTGACTAGTTTGAGTTTATGGAAAAGAGCCTCGATGTCGTGGACGTACTTATCGATTCGATCGTTGTTGGCTTTAATGCGCTCTTTGGTAGGTTTAACCTTTTCGGATTGAACCTTTTTTATGAATCTGGCTTGACTTTGAAATTGGCGTTCAATCTCTTTGATGATGTTGATTACTTGATCCCGACGTTTAGTGGATTCGGGCTGCAAATCATCGTCCTCTTCGGCGTCTTTGACCACTTCCTTAAGTCTGAGTTCATTCGCCTCGAGCTTCTTGCGGATGTCGATGATGCTGTCGAGTCCAACGCTGGTCTTCATGATGGACTTGATGATCTCTTTTTCGCCTTGCTCAATGCGCTTGGCGATCTCGACTTCATCCTCACGACTTAAAAGGTTGACTTGCCCCATCTCTTTGAGGTACATTTTAACCAAATCAGCGACTTTAAAGTCGTTGTCGTCTTCAAAGCGTAGTTCAGGAAGGCGCTCGCCGACCTTGAAATCTTCGAATTTTTTGGAGCTGTTATAATCTATATCCTCAATTGAGTGACCTTCAGAGTCGACGAGAGTAGCCATGACGTCGGCTAAAGGGTTGTTGGCGCCATACAAATCTGAGGTCATGGTTTCGCTGAGGTCAACGTAATCAAGACTCTCGGTTTCTTTCTCAAAGCAAATCATAAAGTTACCGCCAATTTTACTGTACCATTGAGTGAGCGTCGCCTATATTCAGCAAGGTTGCAATGGTGACTGTTTTAAAGCGAAAAAAGCCTATGGCGCCGTATTTAGCCGCTTTGCGGCAACCGAGGATTGATTCCTGGCGAATTTAAGGCGCCTAGGCGAACACCGGGGGATGGAGTCGAAATATAATGGTTAAGGGAAAAAAAATCGGCCCTAGGGTCCGTCTTCTCCGCCTCCAACCGTTTTCGGTCAAAAACAAACTGTCGAACCAGGCCGCGCCAAGTGTTTTTTGGGAGTTAATTCTAAGCAGTAAAGCGTTCGCAACTATTTTACGACTGCGCGATATTTCTTTTAAAACGCCAAGAAACAAAAACCGTGAATATAATAACATATTCTAAAAAAAAAGTCAATAAAAATTTTAATTTCAATCTTGCTCCGGCAAGCTTCCAAACCGATGTTTCATCTGTTTTTGGCGCAGCATAGCCGCGAAAAACAGCTCGTCAAACCATAAAATAAACAATAAAACATTTCAAATATTGATTTTTTCTGGATTTGGTTGGTTAAAATGAGGATATGAATAGGGAAAAATAATGGGCGACGTCATTACGCTTCATCATGGGTCATCCTATGATTTCGATTCCATAGATTTGCGGCAAGGCGGACCATACAAAGATTTCGGACAAGGCTTCTACGCGTCCGCCGACATCGGTCAAGCCAAATCAATGGCGGAGCGAAACGCCGAGATGCGGAAATCGAGGTTGATGCGGTTCGACCAGAGCCGTAAGCTCATTGGGAAATGGCTGTACCAGTATGAGTTCGATACGGGCAAAGCAGCCCTACTTGCCGTCAAGCGATTCGCCGAGGTCGACCGGGAATGGGGGAGGTTCATTACCATCAATCGTAGCCGGGTGGGACTGCCCCATAAATTCGATGTCGTCATCGGGCCGACCGCAAACGACTATGCTGACCCAGCCATACAG
>JAISZP010000351.1 GCA_031269135.1 Deltaproteobacteria bacterium
AGTCGGCAAAGTTGCTCTGTCAAGATAGTCGGCAAAGTTGCTCGGTCAAGATAGTCGGCAAAGTTATTCAGCTTGCGGGGCAAATGCGACTTACATCGCCCCAAGTTCTTCAGCCGAAAGCACGTGATCGATGTTTAAAAGGATTTTGACGCCATCGCTGGTTTTGGCCATCCCGAGTATAAAGTTCATATTAATGGTGGAGCCGAAGGCCGGAGGCGGTTCTATCTCTTTGGCGTGGATATGTATAACCTCAGAGACGGTATCGACTACTATGCCTATAGGGATGTTGTTGGTCAAACCCTTGACTTCGACGACGATGATGCTGGTGCGTTCAGTGTACTCTTCCTCCGGCAGGCCGAATTTGAGGCGCAGATCGACCACTGGTATGACCTGGCCGCGGAGGTTGATGACTCCTTTAAGAAAAGACGGCGTTTGAGGGACCGGGGTCACCGGCAACATGCCTATGATCTCCCTGACTTTAAGGATGCCTATGCCGTAACCCTCCTCGGATAATTGGAAGGTTAAGTACTTGCCGTCATTATTTTCTTGAGATAGAGGGATTTCCGTCTTATTGGCTAGTTCTGCATCAGACATGGGCGCTGCCTCGCTATGAGTCTCTGGCGTAGCCGGACATAGGGCCTTTTTTCAGATCGACCCATTTTGTATAAGGTAATTTTACTAAAGATTATCTATCGTGTCCAGAAGGAAGATGGAACTCTTTTTCATCTATGTGACAGGCGCGATTTGAGGCGATTGGCTCAGCCGCTCAGCCCAATGCCGACATGGAAAGGGGCGGAGCAATGTTTATGCCGCCGGACCGCGCCGAGGTCTCTTTGCGGCGGGCATTGTCGGCGATGAAGAGGTCGGCGATGAAGAGGTCGGAGATGAAAAAGTCGGCGCTGAAAAAGGCGATGAAAAAAAGTCGATGAAAAAAAAGGCGATGATAAAAAAAACAGGAAAACCTCCCTGCGATAAGAGCTGTTTTCCTGTGTGCTGAGGATTTATTTGGAAAAAGACGAAAATAATTTCAGTCAATCACGAGGCAGCAATATTCGTCAAAAATACCTGTTTGTCGAAAAAAGGTCCGGGTGTCGAAAAATTCCAGTTTGTCGATGAAATGCCGGTCTGTCGGTAATTTCTCAGTTCTGCTGCTTCGGTCCAAAAGCCAATAGTCTGGTAATCAAGCAATCGAAATTCAAGTCGTCTAAAAGTCTAGAAAATCAACAGTCTAGACGATTAGTCGTTGCGGCGGAACCCTCCACCAGAAGGACGATTTTCTCTGCCACTACGGTCATCGCGTCCTCTGGCCTCGTTTACTCTAAGGCTACGACCACCAAGCTCAGTGCCGTTTAAGGCTTCGATAGCTGCTAGAGCGGGGTCGGTATCCATCTCGACGAAGCCGAAACCGCGAGGACGGCCAGTCTCCCTGTCGCTGATAAGGTTGACGGAATGGACAGTGCCGTAACGGCTAAAAAGATCGCTGATCTCGGCCTGTGTTGAACTGAAGGGCAGGTTCCCTACGTAGATCGTTTTCATTCTAAATCTCTCCGTG
Organism: Deltaproteobacteria bacterium; assembly: GCA_031269135.1. Taxonomy (GTDB): domain Bacteria; phylum Desulfobacterota; class Desulfarculia; order Adiutricales; family Adiutricaceae; genus JAISZP01. The sequence continues at coordinate 1,553 of JAISZP010000351.1, forward strand.
GCGCATTTGCTCCCTATTTCAGGGTGCTTTGGAATCTATTTGTGGTCCTGTCAGGTCGAACCAGCATCACCCATATAAAAAAACAAAATTAAAAGTGACTCCATTAAATCCAGACCTAATATTAAGGAAAGGGGGCGGACTGGATGGAGTGACCAAATTTTTGTCACAATTAACCCTACCCAATTAGGAGTTTTATATTGTTTGGGAGGAAAAAATAAAGTAGCTTCAACAGGTGCCCCGGATGGTCAGTTGCTGAATCCCGGGAACAATTCAGGCGGGATCGAATCGAAAACTGACGATGCTGTAGAAAGAAAAAGCCGGATATTTAACAATTTCAAGAGTTTACAAGGAACAAGGATAATTTAGGAAATAATTTTCTATTCTCAATTGACTACAAAAGGATAACATGAAATTTAATCAAAAGCAAGAAAAAAAATAATTTTCGAATCTTTTTTTTTCATGTATTTTGCCTGCCTACCTCTCCCCCTTCTTTCTCAGTCGGTCGAGAGATTGACGAACAGCTCGATCAGCTCTGAGGCGTGGGGAGTTTGTTTGACCGGGATCCCTATGTTTGGTCTGGGAAACGTATGACGTTCCCGGTCGGCGACGGACTTCAAGAAGCTCTCCATCACCGCCGGACTGAATTCCGGGTGAAACTGGCACGTCACCACTTTTTCGCTGTAAGCTAGGATCTGATGGGGGTCATGCTCGGAGCGGGCCAGAATCCGAACTCCTTTCGGCGGAGTCAAGACGGTCTGGCTGTGGGACAACTGGGCCGGAAACTCTTGAGGCAGTTTTTTAAGGAGGGGGTGCTTATCGGCCCCTTTTTCGAGCTTGATGGTGAAAGTCCCTATTTCAAGCCCGCTTGGGTGATAGTCGACCTGTCCTCCAAAGGCGTCGGCCAAGAGCTGGTGCCCGTAGCAGACCCCTAAAACCGCAGCGCCGCCATCTACGGCTTTTACGATCCATTTAGCCAGCCTTCGGCTCCAAATAGGTCTGTCGGTGACCATCGACAGCGAGCCGGTGACGATGACGCTGCTGAAGGCTTTCAAATCGCCGGGAGGGCTGCGCTTGGTCGCGTCGACCACCCAGCTTCGAGTCGGAGAGAGTTTGGCCGTCTTTATGAACATCGAAGCGAAGCTGTCCTGAATCCCAAACCGCTTTGGAACCGCGCCGCATTCGAGTATGAGAACCGGTTTGGGCATCGCAAGGA
>JAISZP010000031.1 GCA_031269135.1 Deltaproteobacteria bacterium
GCCGGCGAAAATTTCGCCGGCCAGAATAGCGTCCTGGTTGACATCAAGCTCCGGCCCATGATTGGTGAATAGCATCATTGGCATGAGAAAGCCCTGAAAGACGACGTTCTTTCGTGAGACAAGAAAATTCTTGAATCAGAATCAAAACCAGAATCACAAAGGCGAAACGCCAATCATCGACTTCGGCAAGACGCTCAAATCAGTTATACTCGAATCCCCTTGCTTGCCTGAGTTCTTTATAGGCGGAGAAGAACTTTTTGACGTGGCCCATGGCGCTGATCAAAATGCGCTCGATGTCGTCGAGATCGTTGGAATTGATGACGGAATCGAGCGACAAGCTAAAAGAGGTCAGATCGTCTAAAGAGGTGAAGCTCGGACCGACCACAGCCACGAACATGTTGTGGCGGATGCTGAGTTCCATGCTGTTGACGGCCCGGATGATCTGGTTGGTGCCTAGAGTGGCCCCGTAGTAATCCTCTTGGATGACCAAAAGCTGAAAGCGTCCAAACTTTAATTGCTTGACGGCGTCGCGGACGTTTATGGCGACCGATACCCTAAAGCCCATATTGGTCAACGTTTCAGTGACCTTATCGGCGATCTCTTCATTATCGAAGGCCACCAACGCCAGTTTCATGCCTTCAGGGACGTCGTCGAGATCCGGAGGGAGAGCGGCGGGATCAGGAAACATGGGCGGCCCGGCTTGGAGCAGGTTGGTGCTGTTGGAAAAGGGTTTGGCGGGAGCCGCCCCTTCAGGTCCCGCCTGCCTAGGACCCGGCGGCGGGGGCGGTTCGTCGTTTTCCAGAGATATCTCGGTGACCCTTCTCTCAGGGAGCATCATGGTGTTTTTTTCTTTACAATTGGGACAAGTAAAGGTAAAGGGTCGACCAAAGGGGATCTTCTCTTCTGAAATGTTCAATTTTTTTTGGCAACTCTGGCATTCTATCAGCATAAAGCGGCTCCATGCGCAAAGGGGCGACTGGTCTATTAAGCTATCATTCATCAAACTATTCATCAAACGATCGGTCGACTAACCTATCAGTCCATCAAGCAACTAATAAATTAATCAAACAATCTATCAAGAAATCAATCAATTAATCAGCGACGCGAATTTGTTTGCTTGAGCCCCTCAGCGCCTGGATCCGCCGGCGCTATGCTGAGGCGGCTGGGGAGGCGGCGGAGGCGTGGGTTCGGGCGGCGGTTCAGGTTCCGGCTCAGGCTCTTCCAAAGTGAGAGTATCCAAGCCGTAGACCGATTCGCCCGCCAGCGCCTTTAAATTATCGATGCCGCGGGCCATGATGTTCTTTTTGGAGCTGAAAATTTTCGCCGTCTCTTCCGTTATCTGTTTGTCTCCAAACAAATCCAAAATGTGCTGGTCGAAAGTCTGAAAACCCAAAGGACGCATTGATTCGATGGCTGTGTAAAAAGTCTTCTCCGCGCTCTCGCCGTTGGTGATGATGTCTTTTATAAGAAGAGAAGAACCCATGATCTCAAGAGCCGCAAGCCTTCCTCCCCCTATCTTGGGAAGCAGTCTCTGGCTGATGACCCAGCGGACGGTGTCGGCTAAACGAACCCGAATCAACTTCTCCTCGTCATGGTCGAATAAACCTACTATGCGGTTGACTGTGGTTCCGGCATCGATGGTGTGCAGGGTCGAAAAAACCAAGTGTCCGGTTTCGGCGGCCGACAAGGCCATTTCCACCGTCTCTCGGTCGCGCATCTCGCCTACCAAGATCACCTTCGGCGCTTGCCTCAAAGCCGAACGCAGACCATCGGAAAAATTTCTGAAGTCGGTGCCCAGTTCTCTTTGGTTGAAGGTGGCCCTTTTAGGAGTATGGATGAACTCGACCGGGTCCTCCAAGGTCACCACGTGGACGGCTTGAGAAGTGTTGATTTCGTCTAAGATGGCCGCGAGCGTCGTGGTCTTGCCGGTTCCGGTCGCGCCCGTCACCAAGACGATGCCGTTTTTCTCTTTGGCTAAAGTGTAAAATGTTTCCGGCAAACCCAGCTCGTCGATCGATCTGATGTAATTTTCCAGCTTACGCATGACGATGCTGTAACGCCCTTGCTGGGAAAAAATGTTGACTCTGAAGCGGGCCTTGTTTTCTAGGTTAAAGGAAAGATCGCAGCTGCCGGTGTCGAGCAAGGTGCTCAGCAGATGCCGATCTCCTCGAAGCAGGCTTAGCGCCAACGCCTCCGTCTGAAAAGAAGTGAGAGAGCGAATCTCAGGCTGAAAATAGACGGGAAATAGTTCTCCCCCGCTTTCGACCTGCATCGGGTGACCTACGGTCATGTTTATGTCGGAGACATCCGGGGCGGCGTTGAGCAATTTATCCAGGATGTACTCTAAGTGGAAAAGATGAAGCATATTTAAACGTCCGTAAAATCTTCCGGAGAAGAGGTCAGGTACTGACGGAATTTCGTCTTTTCAGTACAAAAGGCATAAGCGTCGTTTGGCGAGATGCGGCCCGCCAATAAATGATCCAAAAGAGCGTCGTCCATCGACTGCATGCCGAACTTGCGTCCGGTTTGGATGATGGTCGCGATTTGATGAACTTTATGTTCGCGAATAAGATTTCTGACGGCGGAAGTGGCCAAGAGAATCTCCTGAGCCGCCACGCGGCCCGGCACATCCAACCTTCTGAAAAGCGTCTGGGCGATCACGGCCCTCAAGGCGTCGGCCAGCGACGCTCGTATCTGAGCCTGTTCGTTGGCCGGAAAGATGTCGATTATGCGGTCGATGGTGCCTGCGGCCGAAGTGGTGTGAAGAGTGCCCATGACTAAGTGGCCGGTGTTGGCCGCTTCCAAGGCCAAAGCGATGGTCTCCAGATCTCTTAACTCGCCGACCATGATAATGTCGGGGTCCTCGCGAAGAGCTCCTCTTAAAGCGGTGGCGAAACTTCTGGTGTGAGAGTGTATCTCTCGGTGGTTGATCAGACATCGATTAGAGCGATGAACGAATTCGATGGGATCTTCTATGGTCAATATATGGTCGGTACGGGTGCGGTTGGCGTGATCGATGATGGTCGCCAGAGTGGTTGATTTGCCGCTCCCGGTGGGTCCCGTCACCAAGACCAAACCCTTTGGAAGCGAGGCTAACTTGCTGATGACCGGAGGAAGCCCCAACTGCTCGACCGTCGGGATGATGGTGGGGATCTCTCTGAAGACCGCGCCCACTCCCCATTTTTGGTTGTAAAAGTTTGCGCGATAGCGGGCGATAGTCGGAATTTCGTAGCCGAAGTCCACGTCCCCAGTCTCTTCGAAGATCTTTATTTTTTCGTCCGGAGCTATCTCGTAGAGCATCTTTTTGAGCTCCGAGTTTTCCAGAACGCCGTACTTTATCTTTTGAATCCTGCCTTTAATGCGCAAAAGGGGTTGATTGCCCGAGGAGAGATGGAGATCCGAGGCGCCCAGTTCGTGCATAAATTTAAAGAAAGCATCTATTACCGCCAAATCGTAATACCTCCTCAAGGCCCGCCGCCGGACAGCCAGGTTTCCGCCGGCGACTTGTCGCTG
>JAISZP010000139.1 GCA_031269135.1 Deltaproteobacteria bacterium
AGGGCCTCAAGGCCCTCAAGACTGAGGACTAGCGCCCCCTCTTGCCTGCAGAGCTAAAATGCAGTTCTTGCATGCAGAGCTTTCATGTAGATCTTGCCTGCAGCTCTTTTACTTGCAGATCTTGCCCGCAGCGTTCAGGCTGCTGTTTGATGATTTAAAGACAGTTTGAAAGTCAGCGTCCGCTAGGCTCTTAAGCAAGCTATGCGGCGGTCGTCGATTTCTACTTTTTTTCCGGCTGCCGCACGGTTATTCCCTCAAAGCCTTTGAAGTCAAAATCTGCAAGGCTTCCAAAAAGCACCAAAAAGACCTCCAGCTTGTCGTTTTCTTTGAGGAAATGCGTAATTGTGTCTATGGCTTCTTTCAGAGCCAGTTGCTTAGGGTAGCCGAAGATGCCCGAGGAAATGAGAGGAAAGGCTATGGACTCGCAGCTGTTGGAGACGGCCAATTCCAAAGACTTTCGATAACAACTTTGCAGAAGTTCTTTCTCGCCGTTATAGCCGCCGTACCAAACCGGACCGACCGTGTGGATTATATGCTTGGCCTTTAAGCGGTAACCTTTGGTGATGACGGCGTCCCCGGTGCGGCAAACGCCTAGAGTATCGCACTCTTTCTGCAGTTCATACGCTCCCGCCGCTGAAAATATGGCGCCGCAGACGCCCCCGCCCCTTTGCAGACTGCTGTTGGCGGCGTTTACTATAGCGTCGACATCCATAGTCACGATATTGTCCGATATGATTGTTAATGGCATCATGCATTCCCTTCGGTTAGTCGTTAAAAGTCAAATCATTAAAAGATAGTCGTCAAAAGATGGTTATACCGGCGAGCGAAAAAGTCGTCAACATGACTTCCCTTTCATTCGCCCATTTTTTCGCAGTAGCGGGATTCGACTCCCGTCAAGCGTATGGCCGTCGGTTTTACTGTTCGTGATTGATTTCATGACGGCATCGCAATTTTGACGGTTTTTTCGCTCGTCGGCATATTGAAGGCTAGTCGTTAAAAGATAGTCGTCAAAGGTAAGTCGTCAAACGATCTCATCCAAAACCTTCAATATTTCAACCGCCTTATTTCCCAGTATCTCCGTCATATCCCGCTCCATCCTTAAATAATCGCTGAGGGCTTCGTCTAAGGTGTCCGCTACGACTCGTATGTTTAGCCAAGAGACGTTAATCAAGGCATTGGCGACATAACCAAAGACTCCCGACTCCATTTCGCAGGCGAGGCATCCGTAAGTCCGGCCGAGAGAAAGTTTATGGTCTTTTCCGGTCATAAACGACTCCGACGTCAGCAGCCGCCCAACCTTAAAGCCTTTGGAGACGGCGGCGTCAATCGTTTTAAGCACCAACGGATCGTCGCACTCCAGCACCATCTTCGAGATCTGAGGCTCTTGCGGGCTACGATAATCAAACCCGCCGTACGGGCTTACGGAAATGCTCCGGCCGTCATCCATCCGCCAGTCGGAGATGATGGCCGAATTTGAAACTATCATATCCCCTCCGACAAGATCTAAGGCTAATGTGCCGCAAGTCCCGGCGCCCATCAGCAAAAACTTTTTGAGGTCTTTGGGCGGTTTCGTGAAAAATTGTTTGGTCACGGCATAAGTCGCAAGTATTCTTCCTGGGCCGCATTCGATGAGAGTGATCGCCAAATTCTTAAAATCATTGCGGGCTAAGTGAGCTTTTACGGATTTATGCTCATTAGGCGTAGGGGTCAATAACAAAACCTCAAATTTTTCGCTCATAATTTCCTCTATTTTGAGTTTTCCGGCGTTCGCGCCGCAGCTTCGGGCCAAAGAGCCTCGGAAAACCTGCTTGAGCGGGAACTGTGATATTCAGCTGCACTAGCCTTTGTTTGAAAATTTACTTCTGGAGTTACGACCGCTCGATCTCCGGCTGGTCGATTTCCGGCTGCTCGAGGGTTTTTTCGGTGGAACCATTTTCTGTCTAATCGGCCTTTATGGACTCGGCCTTTATGGAGTCCGCCTCTATGGATTGCGGCTCTATGGACTACGGCTCAAGCGGTCGAGTCGGCGCATTCGATGCCCTACGCTCAAAAGCGATTACCGACGGAAGAGAGGGTTGAAAATCATCGATAAGAAAGGTTCCCAAAAAATTGTTGGCGTAACGACCGGCAAAAATCCTGGTTTGCCGCTCGCCATAGCCCTCGCCTTCACCCTCGACCTCGACCTCGATCGCCAACTGCGCTTCCAAGCCGCCGTCTAAACCCAAGACGGAAACAAGCCCCAAATTGTCCATCAAGCCTGCCAGATCCGCCAACGTCATCGCTCCCTGGTTTATGGCCACGACAAAATCGCCGGCGGCGTCTTCCCCGATGGCCAAACGGCTGGCCAATTTATCGGAGGACTTTACCCGTGTCCGTCCCAGGCGGTCTAAAACCATGTATGATTGTATGGCTGTCGGGTAGCTCTCAGGGCGCCTGCTTGCCAGCGGAGCGGTGTCCAAGTCGAGGATGCCCGCTTGGGACTGCTCTGCTGCTAGGGACTGCTCTGCCGCTTGGGACTGCTCTGCCGTTTGGACGCTTTCTTCAACATCGTCTTGGACGATGAACCCCATAAAACTTTTATGGGTGGTTCCGGAGATGACCTTGCCGCCGCGTTTCAAAAGGCCCATGTAGGTTCTATTAGGGTAATACTGACCGCCGTTGATGACGACGGCGGCCTGCGGCAGCCTTTTAATCCAGCCGCCGACGCCGACTTGGTCGTTTTTCCAGGTTTCGTTCTCATTTTCCAGATAGGGAGAGAGCCGAAAATACTTTGGAGATATCTTCACCAAAAACAACTCTCTGGGACCAAAGCGCGGCCCAAAGAAAGCCTTGACGGTCGCGACGAATAGTCCCGGCTCGAGCTGCTCCCACTGCGGCTCGGAAAGCCACTGACCCTGCCCAAGTTTTTGAGCGAAAATGGAAAGACACTCGGTTAAAAAACCTTCATCCAGCGTTCCTTTAAGGTTAGGGCCTCCGAAAGGTCTTGCGTCGCTGACGGCGACAGGCGACTGAGCGCTTGGGACTCTGCACTGAACCTCCAGAGCGCTTGGCCAAGAGGCCAAAGGCTCATCGAAAGTCATAGACAACTTCAAGCCGTCTGAAACGACGCCATCGGGCGCCGTTATCGAGCGAACAGTTTTGCCTTGACCCTCTGCGGCTGCTTCGGCTGGTTCCAACCACCCGGCCAGATGCCAGACCATGGCTTTTAGGCCTTGACGACCGGAGAAATCGTCGGCTCCATCGCTCGGGCCGGCGGCCCAGGTCAGACAACCCGTCAGAGTAAGGCTGCAGAAGGCGAGCAAAGATATTATTTGGCAAAAAAAGCGGAACATGATACAGTATAGGCAATCCAAGTCTTTATTGGTTGAAGGAGCGACCTTAGCTGTTCTTGACGAAAGAACAATAAAGAAAAATTATCGCCGTGAAATATGGCGCCGCATTTCATGACTTCGGGGCGGCGCCTTCCGCAGGAGAAATGTATAGCTGCTTGTCTTAAAAAGCCTTTGGAACGCATGATGAAACCTTTAGGCTTATTTTAACACAGACCGCCTCGCGGTCAAACACATCACGCCTTCTTAGGGCGCCTTCTTATGATTTCCCCTTATGACGCCATGCCCTACTCTAATCGGCATGATTGTCGACAAACTTGGAAAAAACCGAGGCCTTGAAAGCTCAGGAGCCGAAAGTTAAGGTATCGAAAGCTAAGGTATTGAAATATAGACCGAAGACGAAATTGTTCCACGTGGAACTTTAAAAAAATACGACCGAAATATGGAGAAGTTCCACGTGGAACTTTAAAATAAACACGACTGAAATATGGAAAAGTTCCACGTGGAACTTTAAAAAATTACGACCGAAATATGGAGAAGTTCCACGTGGAACTTTAAAAAATTACGACTGAAATATGGAGAAGTTC
>JAISZP010000322.1 GCA_031269135.1 Deltaproteobacteria bacterium
CTAGCCCTCTTTGCCTTGATTTCAGGGTGTTTCCCAAAACCAACTGTCAAACTTCGGTCAAAATCAACGTTCGCCAACCTGATTAATGCGCCAGCAGGGATCATTAAAATACCAGGCGCGATTCAAAAAACAGTCCCAATTAAAAAACCAGCTCTCCGTGCTCGAAAAAGGGCGACTCAAGGCCTGTGAACCACTTAAACCTAAATAGTCACCATTTGCTTTTTGCCTCATATGCGCAATCGTTTTAAACCAAAGTCTTGCTAGGAGCTATTTGCGGCTTCTATCCGGCTTCTCAGCCTTTATCGTTCTCTGAATTGGGGAAAAATCGAAACATTCTCTTTTCCCTCCTATCATACCATAAATAAAATCAAAATAAATAAAAAAGTTTAAATTTAAATCTCGTGAAATTGCGATTTCTGTTTTAAAGTTGTTTTTATTTTTTGCATGCAATCGGCGACATTAGGCCTAACTGTTAAAGCGCTTTTAACCTATGAGTCCATTGCTTGCGAATATGCGCAGTCGGCTTTTTTTTACGGATAGATATGCAAGGCAATCATTTCTAAAAATGGATGCTTGAATCTTTTGGAAAACACAGCGCAAAACGACCGATGAACCTTGAAAACATCAGAAACAAGCATCCTCAACCTCTCTCCTTCACAGGACGCCGATGAACTTGAAATCCGCATCAAAGGCATTTTCAAACAAATCTAATGGATTCCGGCCGAGAACGGCAAATCAGAGGTCTGGTCATCCTGATGTCGGCAATCACTACGAGAGCGAAACAATAAAAGTTCGAGGGGAACGAATATTCTCTCGCTAAACTCTGCGGCGTTAAGGAAATCAACCGCAGCCGCAAAAGGTCAAATCAAAACTTTGTCGAACTAAAAAACCTCCCCTAACAGGGAGGTTTGTAGCTCGACATTTCACTTGTTTTGATTTTACAAGCAGTATCGGATTTTGGGTGATGTGTTTATTGTGAAGATTCCTCAAAACCGCGAATGACTGCAGCAAATCGGCTTATAGCAAGCATTTGACCGTTTGTGAAAATCTAAATTCACTGGCGGTTTTTTGCTGCGCCGATTGTCGGCGCACATAGCCGCCCCTCTTAAATGACGGAGCGGCGATTTTTATTGAGAGAACGAGAAAGAACATGAGCATATCACGCATAATATAATATTTCCGCACCTTTGCGGCTTGCTTTGCCTTTTGATGCAATTATCGCAGGAAGTTTTCAGAGGTTCCCTGAAGTTAAGAGGAGGGATGAAAAAATGGATTCACCGTGCGGGAAAAACGAATTTGCCCATCGCCTTTTCGGTCAAACCACACATTCATCGGAAAGAAGGTCACAGCCGTTCTTTTTGGCGAAGAACGCGTCAATGTGAAAAATTGGCGGGAAGTCTGTCAATTATTGCTGAACCGCTGCAACGAGAAGCATCATGACGATCTCATGCATCTCAGAAACACGGCGAATATGCGCTCGCCGAGATGCCGGTACATCGTCAGCCTCGCATACTCCACGCCGCGCACGGCGTTTTCGCGGGCTTCCATAATAATGTTCCGCATATCGGCGTAAAACACCCGGTTTATGCTATTGGGTTCGCCCATGGTCGCTCCCCTCTGAATTGCGAACGCGTGCGTTCGCAATTCGGACAGCTTTGTGCGCCCGACATTACAATGGCATACGATGGAGTCCACTGACGGCATGCCACGCTATGCTTTACTTTATTTGTTTTGCTTTGTTCGCCATGAAATATGGCGCGGCATTTCATGACTTCGGGGTCTTGCCTTCCGCAGGCGACATGTATTGTCGTTTTGCAAGCTCGTCCGCTTTACTGGCCTTATCTGGGATTTCTATCCGCCCTGGCGGGCGGCTTCGCCTCCGACTTGTTTGAGCTGCTTGCTGCGGCGCCCCTTGTCTTTGGCTGCAGCTCCAGCCGACAAGTCCTGAGCGGACATTTCAGCGCTCTGGATAAAACACCCATCCCGGACACACAAAAGGTGGAATCCTGCTGAATTAGCCGGTTTCCACCTTTTGTCGCTTTAAAGGTCAAGCGAAATGAGCTGCTGGGAACTTAGCCAAGAATTTCGCCAGGCAATTTTGAGCGATATAAAATTCGAATAGATGAAATTCTCAATAGATAAACTTCTCAAGAGGCGGCGAAGCGGCGCATTTTTGACAACTGCCCACAAGATATAATATTATTGAAGCCTTAGCGGATTGTTGCTCTACTGATTTATTTTTGATTTTCATGCTTACAATTTGTTTCAAGAAAGCATTTTCGATAGTCGACTAATTTGCTGTCCGCCTTAGTGATTATTCCAGCTATTGAAAACGTAATAGATTGACGATATTTCCGTGGATGTAAAATAGATCGGCTTTGCCTTCGGCAGTCGTTTCCCAAGCATGACGGCCCAAGCATGACATCCACGTTTTGCGACTTGTCGATATGACAAATTTTTACTTGTTTACTCTCATGACTTGCAAGGTATCGTTAATTAAGGCTAAAATTCGATCCGAAAATCTTTTGGGCTTGACCGATCATTATCGTCTCGACTTCAAACAGGCTTAAATTAGTGCTGTCTATGACCACGGCCATAGGATCGGCTTTTAAGGGCGAGGCTTGACGTAAACTGTCGTTTCGATCTCTGGCCAGTATGTCGGCCAAGACATTTTCCAAGTTAGAGGGCTGCCCTTCCATGATCATCTGATGGTGGCGTCTCCTAGCCCTGGTGGCGGGATCGGCCGAGAGAAAAAATTTTAATTTAGCCCACGGGAAGATAACGGTCCCCATGTCCCGACCTTCGGCGACCAATGCTCCGTATTGGCCCAGGCGACGCTGGATAGAGACCAAAGAGGCCCTGACTTTTGGGTAAGCGGATAAACTTGAGCTTAAGCTGGAGATCTCGGCTGTCCTTATTAAACCGGTGACGTCTCGGTCGCTGATGAAGACCCGATTTTCTCCGCTTAAATTGACGAACCGAAGCTCCAGCTTTTCGGCCATTTCCCCGACTTTATCGCCGTCGCCCGCAGCGTAGCCGTTTTCAAGAGCCCATAAGGCCACAGCCCTGTAGAGCGCTCCCGTGTCGAGGTAATTCCAGCCCAAAGCGACGGCCAAGTTTTTGGCTAGGGTGGACTTTCCGCTCCCGGCCGGCCCGTCGATGGTGATCATATCTTCTTTATTCATTTTTTCACTTTGACGATTTGAAAATATATTTAGGTGCTGAAGTCATAGATTATCGATTCGCGCAAACATAATTTAAAGCATATTTTTATAATATACGGCAAGTTTCATCTTTATTAGTCTAAATCAACAGACGATACGTTTACAAGCTAGATTAGTTTTTGATTTAAATAACAAATACTAAAAATTATGCCGTTTTGCTTTGTTTGTTAATGGCCGACAGATTTCATCGCCGCTCTAAAATCCGCCGGTTCCGATGTTTTCAGCTTGGCCCAAATTGCGCAACGGCAACATCTGTGAATGAGAGCATCGGTGTTTGTGCGTGTTAAAAAAATTAAACGTGGTGTTATATTATACCACTGCGCCCATTCTTACAACCGCAGGCTTTACAGCTTTTTTATGGCCAGACAAAGTTGAAAAGCGGCAAATGAAGACCAACAATAATCCTAAGGCAAAACCGTAACCATAAGCTCCCGAGTGGTTTAAAGCCGAAATTGCGCATGTTTGTAAACTTACTCATTTTTCTTTGAGCCGACTATTTCTCGTCAGGCACGGTTTGATGTTTGGCTTGCTCTTACAATTGCGTATACGAACCAGAAAAGGAAAGAATACAAAATTCAGCTATTTAGAAAATCTAAACAATTTCTGCCAGTCATCTTCTTTGAAAAAACGTAAATATCTGATATAATTCCATTGTACGATTGTTCATTAAGTTTTCTCGTTTTTTTTAAAACCGAAATGGGTGGCTCCCATTGGGTTACGTAGGCTGCCGACAGCCGTTTTACGGCGCTTCCTCGTCGGCGGCAGCTACGAAGGTGAAACAGATCTTATGACCTTCCGCACGAAAGTATGCTTAATACTGCTCGCCATCATCGCCTCTGTGGTCCTCATCACCACTGCGGTCAGCTATTACTTTATCCGCAGCGGGATAGAACAAACGGTCATGAATAACATGACCATCATTCGAGATATTTCCGATGAATTGATTTCAAGCGAAATCAACCTTCTTAAGAGTCAAGCGTCGGCCACCGGCGCCCGTTTAAGATCCACTTCAGTGGACAATTGGCCTGCGCTTTTAAAATACGAGGTTGAAAGCAGCGAAGTTTTTCTGGCCATCAGCGTTTTCGACTACTATGGAGTGGTGGCCTCTTACGGAGAGCTCGCGACGCCTCCGGCCCTCATGTTCAGCGACTACGCCAAACGCGCTTTCGACGGCGACAGCGTGATCTCCACCACTAGAATCGACGGCAGCGGACAACTGGTCTTTCATGTATGCGTTCCTATGGGGCAGATGATACTTTCGGCCACCATCTCGGGACTTCATTTCACTGAAATGATCGAGCATCCTCAAATTTGGACTGAAGGTTCCATAACCATTTTAGACCATGAAGGAACCATCATAGGGTCTCGAACCCTTCAGTATGTGCTTGACCGCTATAACCCCTTCAGAGATCCAAGCCAAGACCCGGAGGTTCTCTCCAGGCAACAGCTCTTTCGCAAGATGCTCGATATGCCGAAAGGTTTCGGCCACCACGTCTTTCAAAACGAAGAGAGAATATCAGCCTACACCCATATCTCAGGCTCGGACACCGGCTGGGTGATTGGAGTGTCGACGCCCATCTCGGAGAGTCCCGCCGCCAAGGTGGCCAAGGGGCTGCTGGCGATGACGCTGATTTTTTTGACCATAGGCGCAATCTCCGCCATCATGGCCTCCGGCTTCGTCAACAACCAGTTCAAGATCATAAACGAACAATACCTCCACTTGGCCGAACTGAGCGATCTGGCCAACACGGCCTCTCAAGCCAAAACCAATTTTCTGGCCAATGTAAGCCATGAGATGCGCACCCCTCTCAACGCCATCATCGGTTTTTCGGAATTGATTCTTGTCGCTCGCGACGACCCGGAAGAAAGAGACAATCATCTACGAACGATACATATCTCCGGGCTGACTCTTTTAGGGATAGTCAATGATTTATTGGATGTTTCCAAGATAGAGTCTGGAAAATTCGAGCTTATCCCTGTCGATTACGACATCGCAAGTTTGATAAACGACACCGTCACCGTCAATATAGTCAGAATCAACGACAAACCTATCGAGTTCGGACTCGACATCGACAAAACTCTTCCCAGCCGCATGTTCGGCGACGAGCTTAGAATCAAGCAGATCTGCAACAACTTGTTAAGCAACGCCTTTAAATACACCTTCGAGGGAAACGTCGACTTGGTCGTCTCCGGCAAACGCAACCCGGACGACAATAGCGAACTCTTTTTGAAAATAAAGGTTTCCGATACGGGCATCGGCATAAAACCGGAAGATCTGGCCAAAATTTTTACGGACTACGGACAAGTCGACACCAAAACCAACCGCACAATCGAAGGAACCGGCTTGGGTTTGTCGATAACTCAAAGTCTGGTTGAACTTATGGACGGCACCATCGAGGTCCAAAGCGATTACGGAATAGGCTCCACCTTCACCGTCGTCGTCAAGCAAAAGATCGTCATCGATGCTCCCATCGGCGATAAGATAATAGAAAACTTGGAAAATCTCGAATTGGCCGGGTACGTCTCCGCCGATATAGCCATAACCCGCATGCCCTACGCCAGGGTGCTGATAGTCGACGACGTCCGCATAAACCTTGAGGTGGCCAGAGGCATGCTGAGGCCGTACGGCATGCAGGTCGACTGCGCCACTAGCGGACAAAAAGCCATCGAATTGGTTCAGGAAGAAAAAATCACCTACAACGCCATCTTCATGGACCACATGATGCCGGGAATGGACGGCATCGAAGCGGTCGGCCGAATACGGCAACTCGACTCGGCCTACGCGAAAACCGTGCCCATCATCGCCCTCACCGCCAACGCCATAGTCGGCAATGAGCAGTTGTTCTTATCCAACGGATTCCAGGCCTTTCTGTCCAAACCTATCGATCGTAAGCGTATGGACATGGTCCTTAAACACTGGGTCAGAAATAAGGAACTGGAACGGAAAATGATGGCCGAGCTTGACGCTGAAGAAAAAGAAGTCGAACTTTTAGTGGCCTCTTCTCTTTCGGCCAAAACCGCGACTGCCGAACCTGACTTGACCGGCATAGCCGAATTGACGGAATTGATTGAATTAGTCGATCGACATGGCAAAGGCGGCGAGACGACCGCTTCGGCTGAACCAGACGCTCAGGCTGCGGCTGAACCGCAAGCGCCGGTTGAAGCTAAGGCTGCGGCTGAACCGCAAGCGGCGGTCGAACCGCAGGCGCCGACAGAAGCTAAGGCTGAAGCTGAGCCTGAAGAGTTGACTGTCGAGGGTTTGGACATCGCCGAGGGGATAAAGCGCTTTTCCGGAGATAAAGAGGTCTACTTCGGCGTTTTGAAATCGTATAAGGAAAGCGTTTTGGACCTTATCGAGCAGTTAAAAGACCCTAATCCCGAAAACTTGAAGAATTTCACCATCGTCGTTCATGGAATCAAAAGCAGCAGTTACGGCATCTGCGCCAATGAGATCGGAAAGTTGGCCGAAGATTTGGAGCACAAGGCCTGGGCCAACGATCTGGAATACATTCAGACGCATAACAACACTTTCCTCGCTTCCGTAGAGCGCTTGGTGGAAAATTTAGCGGCCATCCTGAAAGAGAAACCGGACAAACCCGTCATCGACAACCCCGATCCCGAGCTCATCTCCAAGCTGACCAGGGCCTGCTCCGATTACGATATGGACGGCGTCGACGAAGCGATCTTGGCGCTCGACGACTTTTCCTACTCCAGCGATCCGAAGTTGACCTCTTGGCTCCGTGAGCGGGTAGCTATGATGGAATTAGAGCAGATCGTAGAGAGAT
>JAISZP010000347.1 GCA_031269135.1 Deltaproteobacteria bacterium
CCCATTTTACGAAAATTATTGTTTTTAACTGATTGGAATCATTTACGAAATATTTTCTAATTTGCCGATATTAGGACTTTTCGCGCTTCGATCGAACTTCAATGTCCAACATAAACGTGAAATGCGGACAATCGTGAAATGACGGCCTGTCGGAAAGCAGTGACGCGAGTTTGGGGAAATTTGGCGTTTGCCTCGACAACCAAAGGAGCGGCGCCGATATTCCAATCATTATACTCCTTGTATTAAAAGAGGGCAAATAGTTTTATCAAAAATCTTAAAGAAAAAAGACGCATCAAAGTCAAATTGAACAAAAGGCAACGACAGCCCTTAACTTTACTAGACCTATAGAAGACTCAGAAGATAAGATTTATCTTATTACTGAAACTTATTATCCAGTTATTTGCAAGATTGTTATTGAAAATTTTTTATTTTAGCTCAAACTATTGTTTTCAATAAGTAAAATGTTTTACTAGATAATTCTTTTAACTAATCAACCTTTTGAATATAAATAAACAAATAAGACGCTAAATAATTTAAAAAATTTTATTACAGCGATACTAATTTAATATTTATTCTTACATCCCATTTTTATAATATAGTAATAGGAAATAGACTCCATTAAGCATATGCCAACGCCGAAAACTTAGTCAAAAAAACTATTAAACTGCTGAAAAATTAATGACCTGCTGAAATTGCCTGAAGCCGACGATTAAAAATTTGATTCTTTTTCAAGCGAATCTGTAGCTGTTTTCGACTCTCAAGCGGCAAAGTCAGTCTTGAGTCGTCGGCATTGAAAAACAAAGTATTCTCAATTTACCTTTCTCATTTTCTCAAAAAATTCTGAGAATCTGAAGTCAAACTGAGAATTATTTTTATGAAAATTGATTTAAGTCATTGGAATATTTAGTGTTTTCTCTATGGCACTATTTTTGCAGTAAAAATTATCACCCATAGAAATAAATGCGCTACTTAAGGTAACGTCACCCCTAATCAGGTGTTTTTATGCCCTGAAGAGGCAAATACCGCCATATTCAACAATAGTCATCCAGGATGACATTAAGCAGCGTAAATGATATCTTGCACTGCTTTGGGAGGTTTTAAATGGTTTCTACATGTACGGTTTTCGCTCCGGCTCTTATGGGCTTTGGAGCATCTGAACAAATTGGCGCGAAATGTAGTGAATTAGGCATTAAAAAGGTTATTTTAGTGACTGATGCTGGAGTTGAAAAGGCGGGACTAACCAAAGGGATAGAGAAAAGCCTTACCGATGTCGGAATCGAATTCGTGGTCTTCCGTGATGTCGTTCCCGATCCGACCGACGTCTCCATCATCGCCGCAGGCGACGTCGCCAGAGCGGCCAAAGTCGAAGCCGTCATCGGCATCGGCGGCGGCAGCGCCCTCGATACCGCTAAAGGCGTCAACGTTTTGATGGGAAATCCATCTCCGCTTTCCGATTACTACTTGGGCGGCAAACCGACGCAGCCAGGGCTGCCGCTGTTTCTGCTCCCGACTACCGGCGGAACCGGCAGCGAAAGCACCATCTCCGCCGTCATCACCGACACCACACAAAAACGTAAGACGGCCATCCGCAGCAAAAACTGCAACGTCTCCACTCTAGCCATCATCGATCCCGGCCTTCAGATGGGCATGCCTCTATTCCTGACCGCCCTGACCGGAATCGACGCCTTCGCCCATTCAGCCGAGTCTCTGACCGTAAACAAACCCAACCCAATCTGCGACGCTCTCGGCAAAGAGTCGCTGCGCTTTTTGGTCCAATATCTCCCCAGGGCCATCAATGACGGCTCCGACAAAGAAGCCAGAGAGCACGTGGCTTACGCCGCCACTTTAGGCGGAATGTGCATCGCCAATACGCTCGTTCACTATGGTCACTGCTTTGGTCACTCCATCGGCGCCAAACTGCACCTCCCCCACGGACTGGGTGTTGGACACGCCGTCGCTCAGGCCATCAACTACGTAGCCGACGCCATCCCCGAGCAAGTACGTCAGGTCGGCATCGCCATGGGCGTGGACCTGTCGGGCTGCGCCACCGGCGAAGCCATCGGTCGTAAGGTCGGCGAGGCCATCATCAAGTTTAAAGCCGACATCAAGCTTCCTACCCTCAAAGAAAGCGGCGCCACCCGTGAACAAGTCCTGTCGGCCGCTCCTCTGGTTTTGAGAGATGGTTGCTATCCCTTTGCAGCCAAACCGATGACTGACGAGATGGTCAAGATCTATCTGGACAAGATTTACGATAACGTCCTTTAGACCCCAGACCTAGACTTTAGACTTAGACTTTAGACTTAGACTTTAGCGTTTTTTAGGAATATAAGGAATATGGCCTTAAAGCCGCCGCCGGAGGAGGAACGCTTCCAACTCAGACTCCAAATCCAGCGCAGCAAACAGGTATGGCGAGCTATGCCGCCGGTTTAATGGATGACGGTTTCGCAAACAACTGGATTCATAGACGACCGGTTTCATAGATTACCTGTTTCGGCCTTTAAATATAAGACTGATTTTATATTTAAAATTTAAGGCCATACCCGGACATCCTCTTAAAACGCTAAAGCTTTCAGTGCAATAAATTACTTATTTATTGGCATCCAGTAATTTCCTCATATCTTTATTCACTGAAAGTAAAAAACCCCGGGAAACCGGGGTTTTAGTTTTCGGACGGTCACGATCTTTAAACGTCTATAATCTCGAAACGTCTATATTCTCGAAACGTGCAACATATCAAACCGTCTTTGGATGTTAAAACTTGGCCAAGCATCGGCATATCTGGATTCAGGCGACGTTTTTCGAGGCTTCAATCACCGCTTCGTTGAGTATCGCATAGGCTTTATCGCAGTCTTGCTTGCTTGCGATCAGCGGCGGAATCAAGCGAATGGTGCGGTCGCCTATCAAGGTCACCAAAAGCCTGCGGTCGATGCAGCCGTGCTTTAAGTCTTTGCCGATTGGTTTTTCGAACTGTATTCCTATCAATAAGCCGGCGCCGCGCACTTGCTTGACTAGGGGAAGGCCCCTGAGTTTTTCCATGAAGTAATCGCCTACCTCTTTAGCGTTGGCGGTAAGGTTTCTATCCAATATTTCGGTTATCTGGGCTAAGGACGCCGCGCAGCAAACGGGGTTTCCGCCATAAGTGGTTCCGTGGGACCCCATGGTGAAGGCTTTGGCGA
>JAISZP010000360.1 GCA_031269135.1 Deltaproteobacteria bacterium
GTTGGGAATCGATTTCTCAGGTGATAATCCCATACACCAAACTGACCATAGCCGGCGCCGTCACCTTAGCGATGGGAAGGGCGCTGGGAGAAACCATGGCCGTCGCTTACGTCATAGGCAATCGCCATGCGGGGTTGGATTCCATCTTTTCGCCCTACACCACCATCACCTCTGTAATGGCCAATGAATTCAACGAAGCTACCGGTCTTCAGTTGTCGTCGCTCTTCACTTTGGCTTTGATCCTTTTGATCGCGAATTTTGTGGTGATCTTTTTGGCCAAAATTCTTTTCAAGGTTAAAAAATGAATACGCTGAGCAACAGAAAGTTCATCAATTTTTTGGCCATGGCGATTTCCGTTTTATGCGCCTCCGTCGGTTTGATTCTTTTGGTGATTATCCTTTATGACGTCTTGAGCCAAGGGATAGATTCCATCAACTTCAGACTCTTCACCCAAGACCCTGCGCCGCCGCATCTAAACGACTCGGGCGGACTTAAAGGCGCTTTTCTTGGTCAGGGACTGCTGACTTTGGTGGCGGCCGTCATCGGCGTTCCGATAGGCGTCTTGGGCGGAACGTATCTGGCCGAATACGGAAGAAACGCCAAGTTTTCGAAAATCATAAGCAACATAAGCGATCTTACCGCGAGCATTCCTTCCATTGTCATCGGCACCTTCGTTTACGCCATAATGGTCAAGCCTATGGGCGGATTCAACGGCTGGGCGGGAGCGACGGCTCTGGCCATCATCATTTTGCCGGTGACGCTGCGGACCACCCAGGACATGATGAGCATGGTGCCTTGGAGTCTGAGGGAAGCGGCTTTCGCCTTGGGCGCTCCATACTACAAGGTCATCGTCTCGATAGTTTGGAGAGCCTCCATGAGCGGCATATTCACGGGAGTGCTTTTGGCGATCGCCAGAGTCGCCGGGGAGACGGCGCCGCTTCTGTTCACCTCTTTCAATCACGGATTTTTCACCTTAAATATGCAAGGGGCCGTTCCTTCTCTGACCGTCAGCATATATCAATACGCCGCCTCTCCTTACGCCAACTGGGTCAAGCTGGCCTGGGCGGCGGCGTTTGTGGTGACGGTGATGGTGCTTATCTTAAATATAATCGGCAGGCTTTTCATCAGGTTTAAGGTCAAGAAGGGATAAACGACAAAGGATACAAGGATAAATGAAACAGGAAAGAGGATAAAAGATGGAAAATTTGC
Source organism: Deltaproteobacteria bacterium (assembly GCA_031269135.1). Taxonomy (GTDB): domain Bacteria; phylum Desulfobacterota; class Desulfarculia; order Adiutricales; family Adiutricaceae; genus JAISZP01. The sequence goes on from JAISZP010000360.1 coordinate 1,210, forward strand.
TTATGGTTCAGAACTTGTTTTTTTATTACGGCGACAATGAAGCCTTGCGGGACGTCACGCTGCCGATCAGGAAAAATAAGATAACCGCCTTGATCGGACCTTCCGGCTGCGGAAAGACCACTCTTTTGAGGTGCTTCAACCGCATGCACGATCTTTACCCCAACAACCGCTACAGTGGGGAGATTTTGATGGACGGTCAAAACATCTTAGATAAAAAAGTCGACTTGATAAGGCTTAGAAGTTCCATGGGCATGGTCTTTCAGAAACCCACTCCCTTTCCTATGAGCGTATTCGACAATATCGCCTACGGCTTGAAACTCAAAGGCGTCCGCAATATGAACGTCCTAAAGGAAAGGGTCGAAAAAGCCTTGAGAGATTCGGCGCTCTGGGACGAGGTGAAAGACCGCTTGAACCATAACGCCGGAGGACTCTCAGGCGGGCAGCAGCAAAGATTGGTCATAGCCAGGACCTTGGCGGTGGAACCGCAAGTGATTCTGTTCGACGAATCCACCAGCGCTTTGGACCCGCTGTCGACCCAAAAGATAGAAGATTTGATGGTGGAATTGAAAAAGGAAGTCACAATCGTTGCGGTCACCCACAATATGCAGCAAGCCGCGAGGATCTCGGATTTCACCGCTTTGATGTATATTGGTGGTTTGGTGGAATACGACGAGACGGAAGCCATTTTTACCCGTCCTAAACATGCCATGACGGAGCAGTACGTAAGCGGTCGGTTTGGATGAGCGCGGCGAAGAGCGTGGGGCGAAGCCGCAGCGGCGAAAGTTATTGCGGTAAAAGTGATTGCGATGAAGTTGATTGCGGAAAAGTCGATTCAGGCAAGGCTGATTGCGGCAAGGCTGATTGCGACGAAGTTGATTGCGGAAAGGCTGATTGAGGCGAAGTTGATTGAGGAAAGGCTGATTGTGGAAGGGCTGAATCGTCATAAGGGCGCCCGCGCCCGCTATACGCTATTGAGTATGGAAATTAAAGGGCTATAATGTTTACGTTAAACGATAAAGAAATAAACAACATAAAAGTCAAGCTGGCCATCATGAGCCAGCTTATGTCCGGCATGTTCAACGATGCCGTCAATTCCTTATTCAACAACGATCGTGACCAGGCTAAAGCCATCATCAAACAAGACGAGCAGGTGGACGCCCTTGAGACGGAGATTGAGGGATTGTGCTTAAGGTTCTTGGCCCTTTACGCCCCGAAAGCCTTCGAGCTCAGATATGTGGTGGCCGTCACTCGGCTGACCAACGATATCGAGCGGATCGCGGACCACAGTACGGTCATATGCCGGGAGGTCTTGACGCATCATTTCAGATCGGTGCAGACCTTTCACCCGAAAATCAGTCAAATGACCGAAATGTGCAGCCGGGTTTTGGGGGAAGCGGTCGACTCGTTTTTCGATTTAAATGATGAAAAATTTAAGCAGATTTTCGGTACAGACAAGTCCATCGGGGAAATCCAAAAGAGCATCAATTCCGACTTGACTAATTTCATCAGTCGTGACCCTGATTCGGCGCTGGAGACGATCTCTCTCATCAACATCGTCAGAAGGCTCGAAAGAGTGGCCGACCACGCCAAGAACATAGCCGTCATGGTGCCTTATATAACCCAGGGAAAACTCCTGCGCCACAGTCCGGAGGCCTTGACAGATGCAGATACTGTTGATTGAAGATGAACCCGGCCTCAGAGAGGTGATTGAATATAGTTTGGCTCGGGAAGGCTTTCAGGTGACGGCCTTGGACAACGCCAACGACGCCTTGATGGTCCTGGAAGACTGCCCTCCTGATTTGGTGCTGCTGGATTTGATGCTTCCGGGCCTTCAGGGACTCCAGTTTCTGGATATTTTTAGGCAGCATGACCAGCGGACTCCGGTGATCATCATTTCCGCCAAAAATACCGAGGAAGACGTCATCAGGGCCTTGGAAAGGGGCGCCGACGATTATCTGCCCAAACCGTTCAGTCTAAAGCTTTTGGTGATGAAGATCAGAGTGGCTCTGAGAAGGCTTAACGACCAGGCGAGTTCCAACGTGCTCTCCAGAGGCGGAGTGAGCATTGATTTGGAGGCCCACAGAGTTCTAAACGACGGAGTGGAACTGCAGTTGACTCAGAAGGAGTTCGATCTGTTGGCTCTGTTTTTGAGAAGACCTCAGAAGGTTTTCACGCGCAATCAGCTGCTGAACATGATCTGGGGTTACGGGAGCGATCTCAACAGCAGGACCGTCGACGTCCACATGGCCATGCTTAGAAAAAAGCTTTCCGACAAAGGCAATTACATCAAAACTCTGCCTAAGATAGGCTACTTGTGGGAGACGGGTGAAAAGAAATGACGGGTGAAAAAAATGATAGGTGAAAAAAAATGATGGGACATCTGAAAGTGTTTGTCCTCGTGTTTTTGCCTGCCGCCGTGTCGTTGATTTTCGGCTTGGCTCTCATTCAGCAAAAAAATCAGCAGCTGAGCGGGCTTCAATTTCAAGAGCAGTTGAAAAATCAGTGGCTTTTGGTCTCCATCATTTTAAAAAAAGAAATAGACGATAATTTTTCCGATTTAAGCCGAAAGCTGGGTTTGCGCATCACGGTGATAGACGACCAGGGGAAGGTATCGATAGATACTTCCGCCGACCCGCAGGAGTTGGAAGACCACAGTCAAAGAGAGGAAGTCAAAAAAGCGTTTTTGGGCGTTCCCGCCATGGCCATGAGAGTAAGCGCCTCCACCGGGATCCATACCATTTACTATGCGGAAAAAATCGATTCCAATCACGTTTTGAGGGTGGCCTACCCGGCAGACTACTACAGGGTCATGGGCGACGCCTTGATGACTCAGACATTCTCCGGGCTGTTGATCTTGATGATATGTCTAGCCGTCTTCGCCGTCATCGTCTCCAGAAACGCCAGGCGGACTCTGGCCTCTTTAAGCCGGGCCGTAACGGAGGCCCAAAACGGCAGTTCGGAACTGCCCTCTTTCAATAACGATTCTCTCGACGCCGCCCTTTATTCCTTAAGCACCGTCACCAGAGAACTTAGGGAGTCCGACCAGCAAATGTCGAAGCTCAATTCCCGCCTTCAGTACATACTCGACAACGTCAATGAAGGGGTGCTTCTTTTTCAGCAGGACCAAATCCTCTACCATAACGTTAGGGCGGAGCAGATACTGAACTGTCAAATTCCTCGAAATTTGGCTCAGGTCAACCAGCCTCAGTTGATCACCGCTTTTGAAGTGCTCTCCAACAAAGACGGCGCCGCAAGTCTTCAGATTTACGGAAAAACAATAGCCATAAACAGATACTCTTCGGGAGAGACCGAGCTCGTCATCCTCTACGACGTTTCCGATAGGGAAAAGTATTCCGGCTACAAATCGGATCTGATCGGAAATCTCTCGCACGAGCTTAAAACCCCGCTGTCGTTGATTTTGACCACCTGCGAACTGGTGGTGAGCGATCCGCAGATGGAGCGCAAAACGCTGGACAAGTTTTTAGGCACTGTTTTAAGAAACGCCGACAGGATCAACGAGCTTTTGGATGATTTGATATATCTGCACCGCTTGGAGTCCTCGGCGCCGACTGATTCCGAGCAGTGCGACATTTACGAGGTGGTCTCCGACGTCAAAGAACTGGTCGATTGCCAAGGGAAAAACGTCATCTGGCGCTGCGACGGCGTCAATGCCGAAATAGACGCCTCCGCCCGCGCGGATGCTAAAATCGCCATCAATCCAAGTCACATCCTGAGCGTCTTGACCAATCTCATCACTAACGCCGCCAAGTACTCCAGCGGTCAAAACATCGAAGTGTCGGTCCAAATAAAAGACGACCTCTTGGAGATATCCGTATCCGACGAGGGGCCGGCTATCCCGCCGGCCGAAAAAGAGAGGGTCTTTGAAAGGTTTTATAGTCTATCCAAGTCCCGCAACCGTCAAGAAACCGGGTCCGGGCTGGGGCTTTCGATCGTCAAGCACATAGCGAAATTATACCAAGGACAAGCCTGGGCGGCGGACAACAGCAAAAACGGAAACACGTTTTCGGTAAGACTTATAGGGAAAAAGCGGGACTGAATCGGCGTCGGCGCTTATATTTCTTTTCGCGAACGAAATTTGAAAAATTTTTATGATTTTACAAATATTTTACTTTTTTATGTAAGCTAATTGACCAATCTCGACTACCATTTCTTCAGTAGCGGCGGATGTCGGAAGATCCGTATCGAGAACGTGGTTTTTAACCCAAGAAAGGAAATC
>JAISZP010000371.1 GCA_031269135.1 Deltaproteobacteria bacterium
GTCTGGAAGAAAACGAGGAGATTTATGAAAAGAGAGTTGATTTGAGTCGGCTTAATGAACGCTGAATAATTTGAGGAGAAAATTGACGATAAAAAGGGCGAAAGGCAAGAGAGGTTTAGTTTCTTGCGCCTTCGCCCAGCTAAAGTTTTAAGTCGGTTTAGGTTTCAAGCCGGATAAGTCGGCGGCAGATCGGCTGCCCGATTTGCGGATGGAATTGAACTAGCTGATAAGACTGAATTTGCCCGAAGGTAAGGTCAAAAATTTCTCAGCGGGCGCCGCCGCTTGCGACCGCCTTAGTTTGGGACAGCCGAATCATGTCCGCGACCTCGTAGGCCGCATTGGCTTGACTGATCTTCTTTTGTTCTTTGAGAATGTCGCCTAAGACCTTGTGGCAGGTAAAACTCTTAGGGGCTAGACGGGTGGCCAGCTGAGACTCGGCCAAAGCGGCCATATGGTTGCCCAGGCGCTGATAGCAAAGGGCTATCCACATATGCGGTTCGGCCATGTCGTGTTTCACCGAGATCAATCTTTTCAATAGGTTGACGGCTTCTTTGTAACGGTATTCGTTGTATAAAATCTTCACCTTGGCGATTATCAATTCTCCATGGTAAGGCCATTTGACTAAACCTCTATTCAGCCATTCCACCCCTTCCTCGTTTTGGTTTATACTAAAGAGGTATTTCATGAAGATCACCGTTTCGCGGTGGTCAGGCTCCGCTTTTAGACCGATGGTCAGAGTGTCGGCTAAGGCTTTTGCGTTTTGGGCTTCTTCATATTGACCCATCTCGTTTAAAAGCGAAGCCATGCAGGACCTGGGCCGGGGATCTCTCGGGTGTTTGTCGGACAACTTGCGAAAGATGTCCAAGGCGTCGTCGTAGTGGTGGTTTTTACGGTAAAAATCAGCCAGTTTGTACAGCAGCTCTTCGTTTTCCGGCTCAATGGCTATTACCTCCAGAAAGTAGCGCAGAGCCTCATCGTATTGACCTTGTTTTTGGTATAGGTTAAACAGACGCCAGCGGATGCCGCTGTTTTCCGGAGAAAGGGCCGCGGCCGCTCTTAGATAGCTAAGCCCTTCGGGGATCTTGTTTTCCTTAATGCACAATTCTCCGAAGGCCATGTTGGCGTTGATGTCGGAAGGATTGTCCTTGAGGCGACCCATCAACCTTCCCCAGCGTATGAGTTTTTCTCCCTCGGATACCCGACCGAATTTAATGTCCAAGTTTCCTTTGAGGATATAGAACTCGTGGTCGTCAGGGTGTTGAATCAGACCGGCTTCATAGACTTGCGAAAGTTTTTTCGTGGCTCTTATTTCGTTGTAAAGCGCTCCCATTTTTTTTAATAACTCGTTGTTGTTCGGGTGGTAGAAGTGGGCGATTAGAACCGGCTCCAAAAGAGACACCGCCATCTTGGCCTGCTTGCTCTCCAAAAAAGCCTTGGCTAAAGAGCAGGCGGCGTCGAGATCGTCTCTGTTGTTGACTAATCGCTCAAGCGAATCGGCGATGGTGAATTCTCTGTTGGCGTCTTCGGTCAGGCCCATCCGGAAATAAACCCGCCCCAAACCGTCATAGGCGGCGATTGTTAGGGGTCTTAGGTACAAGATATCCTTAAACCACTTGATGGCCTCGGCGTGACGGCCCTTGGCGGCAAGCGACTGAGCCCTTCTGAGCATGCTGGTCGCCTTGCGTTGGAACCCCATGGCCCCAAGGCACATATCGAAGATATCCTCAATCGGAGGTATGCGCTTGAAGATGCCGAAGATGGCGGAAAAAAACGAGCCGATGCCTCGAGTCACGACATTTCCAGCTTGCGCGGGAGGCGCGCCTGGAGGCGTCAGATCCAAAGACGCGACCGAGTCCGCTCCGCTGTGGGCGGTGGTGTTGATGTCCAAGTCGGCGCTGGGTTTGTCGGCCTGTTCGCGGTTTTTGGGGGGAAAAGTCTTTAGAGCCGAACTGGCGGCCATGGAAGCAAGTCCAGGGTCGGCGTTCGGAACTCCCGGATTAAGGTCGCTCCCGGGCAGCGGCGGATTTGTCGGCTGAGCGGCATCCGGCGGCTTGTCGGAAGGAACCTGGGTCCGCTCGGGAGAAACGTTTTGAGAAAGATCTTGCGGCTGTTTAGTCGGCTGTTTAGCCGACGGATCTTGAGGCGGATCTTGAGGCGGAGCTTGAGGCGGAGCTTGGGGTTGAGGTTGATTTTGGGGAGCATTGTTGTTTTGTTGGGTATCCACAGGGCCGGCCTGAGCTCCCGGCAGGTTTTTGGCGTTTTTGGGGTCTTGATTTTTATCCGTCATGAATGCCTCTTGTCTGGCGCCTCTGGTGAAGAATGCCTCTGGTGAACAATGGCCGACGAAAATAGGTCGAAGAGGTGTCGAAATTATGACCTATCGAGTCGTCTCAATCCAGTTATAGCAATATGAAGGCCAACGGATTTTTCCTTTTCAATTTGCGGCTGAAAATTTCTGATTTTGATTTGGCTTCAGAAACGGCGGCGTCAGTCGATTTGGCGGAATTTCTATTGATGGTCGCCGCGTTAAAGCGGATCCGGGAAAAAGGATCCGGTAAAAAGGAAGTGGCGGCGGCGGCGCGGCATAAGCGGCGATATGATGGGTGATGACGCCATGTTTTTTTACCGGTCGGTCCATCAGCTGTCGGTTCATTCCCGATCAGTACATCCCCGGTCAGTTCACCGCCGATCGGTTCGCCGCCGACCGGTTCGCTTCCAATCAGTTCGCTTGCGAGAGCTTTCAAAAAATGGCGGCCAGATATGGTATATTGCAGGATAAAGCGTGGCGAAAAGAAATTGCCGATCGACTAAAGGCGCTCGCCGTCAAAATTTGCCGCTTGAAGCGGTCAAGCTGGTTTCGATGCAGCCCAAGATTTGTCGCCGTGATTTATTGTCGTGATTTATAGCCGTGAAAGATGGCGCCGCATTTCACGACTTTGGGGCGGCGCCTTCCGTAGGCATATGTATAGTTATTTTAACACGGTTTTGTCAAAACCATCTTTTTTTGCCTAAACTATATCAGCGACGTGCTGAATTAGCTGACATGCCAAGGCGATGACGACTTTTAGCGAGACTTTTAGGCAGGCGAAAAAAATATCGCGCCAAAAGAGCTAAGGCGACTTATGGCGAGCTGTCGGTTTGGTTTTGATTATGTTTGAGCTTGAATCAGTTTTCTTTTTATGCTGTTTAAACAGTTCTGTAGTCGAATAGGACTGTAAAGATGATTTTATCTAATATATAGGTGCTCTTTGAGACTTTTCGACTTGGACAAAGAAGAATCTGTTCAGATAAAGCGTTTTATGCGCTGGCATATAGTCTATTTGTTGACTGTTGCAGTATTTTTTACTGTGATTTACTTTACGGGTCTGTTTAGAAGCAATATTTTTTTAAAAGAAAAGGCCCTTTTTTTAATAATCGCTCCTGTGGCCACAGCTTTATTCGTTCTGGTCAGCCCCTGGCGCGACAAGTGGTTCAACGCCGTCGGCAGCATGTACTCTCGATTGGAGGGACAGGGCGTTTACTGCGTATTGGCCGCCTTCGTCTTCGTGTTCGGTTTTTTGATCTACAGCATCTTCATTTGGGGATTGGGAGCTTTGGTCCCGTCGTTGGTGTACATGTAGAGGGGTTATGGGAAGATTCAACAGTGGATGCGTAAAAATCATCTTTTTGTGGTTCGCTGTGGTTTGGCCGCTTTGCGGGACGCCGTCGCTGCAAGCCGACACCCTAAGGCTTATATACCCTCAAGCGCCTGCAAGTCTCGATCCTCACCGCTATCCTCCCGACCCTTCGGCGTGGCCGGTGATAATGAGCTGTTATCGAAGGCTCTTCGACCTTCAGCCCGGCTCGTCGCAACTCGACAATAAAAATTCGGCCGCCTCGACTTTTCGGGTCTCCGACGACGGCTTGATCTACACCATCGTACTTCAGGAGGGACAAAGCTTCAGCGACGGCGCCGCAGTCGACAGCCAAGCGGCCCTATATTCTTTCGATCGCCTGATGTCCACCAAAACCGGGCAGTTGTTTTTCTCGCCTTTAAGGTATCTTGAGATTGTCGGGCCATACACTTTTAGGCTGCATCTGGACCGTCCATGGCCTCCATTCTTAGCCTCCTTAACCACTCCAATGGCCTCTTTGGTCAGTCCCTCTCTGTCGACGCGGCCTACCGGCTATTTGGACAAAGCTTCCTTAGGTTCAGGCCGCTTTGAAGTGGAGCGTTTCGAGGGGAGCGAGCTGGTCATGCGCATTCGCCAGGATTCTCCTTCAATTCCGAAGTTGAACATAGTCGAGTTTATTTTTGCGCCTGACCCGGCCCAACGCTTGAAGCTTTTCGAGGAGCGGCAGGCTCATATGGCCTGGGCTCCAAACTTGAACAGCCCCTTGCCGTCAAGAGGGGTAATCATAGATGCGCCTACCTGGGAGACCAAGTTTTTGGCTTTCAACTTCAACAGGCCGTATCTGAAGATGGCGGCGGCCAGAGAGGCTATCGGCGGTCTGGCTCAGGCGGTTATGGGGGAAAATGGGAAGCTCTTCAGGCCCAGAGGGGTCTTCCCGGCGGGTCTGGCCCCCGGCTTGGATCTTTTGGAAACCGAAGATCCCCTCCAGCAGGAGGCTGATTCGAAAACGCTTTTAGGTCAGTTGGGACCTTCCAGAATTCCTCTGGATCTAGTCTACCGCGCCCAGGACCCATCCGGTCATTCCGACGCCGAACTTTTGGCTCAAAAGTTGAGACAATATGGGCTGCCGGTGAGAGTGGTTCCTCTCGACGGCTCTCATGGGCAACTACTATTGGAAAAAGTCGATTGGGACCTCTTTCTCGACTCCAGGCGTCCGGAATTCCCGAGTCCAGAGATGTGGCTGGCGCGTTTCGTGGATTCCCGCTCTTCGATTTCCGGCAACCCCGGAATGTTTTCCGACGCCCAGGCCGACAACATCATCGCCGAACTCAACACCTCCGACCGTCGGCAAAGGAGCAACGCCTTGAGAAGACTCGCGGCTCTGGCCATGAACCAAAAGCCCATAGTGCTTCTTTATCAAAAATCGGTCGCCATGTTGGTGGACGAACGTCTTAAAGATCTAAGGCCGCACCCCATGTGGCCGGAGGTTTGGCCGGTGGAGCTGACCAACCTTGACCCCTTTAAGCCTAAAGCTCCTGGGCCCCCTGTGGTTTTGGTCCCTCAGACCCCGTTGTTCAAGGAATTTGACGACCAGGTCGCTGAGCCGTATGAGTGATGGGCGGCATTTTTACTTTTCATGTTGTTTTTATTATAAATATCAAAAATATTTGTCCATAAACCAAATGATATTGATATTTAAAAGCGACAAATCATAAAAGAGGTGTAAAATGGAAAATAGTGTAATCAAGGCCATCCTTGAACGTAGAAGTGTTCGTTCTTTTAAACCCGATCCTGTCGCCCAAGAAGAGATGGAGCTTATCATCGAGGCGGGATTATGGGCGCCTTCGGCTATAAATTTGCAGCCTACCCACATAATGGTTGTGGTGGGGCAGGAAAAAATCGCCGCCCTAAACTCTCAGGTCAAGAGCGCTTCTCAAGAAGCGCCCTTCGACCGCTACCGCTCGGTGGTGAGCAATCCCAAGTACTCCATTAACTTCAACTCCGCTCCCCTGTTTTTCGTGGTGGGAACCGATCGGGAAAAATCCCCCTGCCTGGTGGAAGATGGAACGTGCGTTTTGCTGAATATTCTTCTGGCCGCTCATTCTCTCGGCCTTGGAGGCTGCTGGATCAATCAACTCGGCGCCATCAGCGAGGAACCGTCTTTTAGAGCGTATTTGACCTCTCTGGGTTTTCCGACGACTCATAAGATCGTCGGCTCGGCGGCCATAGGCCATCCAAGCAAGACCAGCCATCCGGCCCCAAAAAGGAGACCAGGTCGAACCAATATCGTTCGTTAGTTTTTCGAGGTCGGCGAGTTTTCAGCGTTGATGTTGGCGTCATTATTGCGATTGCGACTGACGAGTTGATTGCCTGTATTTCGGCTAGACGAACTGCTGTTTTGATGAAAATGTCAAATACAATCTGTTTTGCTTGCTAAACCAGGATTTGTTTGGTTTATCGGCAACTTTATTTCTAGACTCTTTACATTGTTGTGGAAATTCAATCTTATTTGGCTTCAACCATATTTGATTTTAATGCTAGAAGTAGGGTTTTGCG
>JAISZP010000046.1 GCA_031269135.1 Deltaproteobacteria bacterium
AATGTCGCTCCCGGCGGAGGATTTATGCTCGGCTCCGGAAACTCCGTTCCTGACTGGGCCGCCTTCTCCAACTACCAGGCGCTCAGAGAGACCGCGCTGGCCGAAGGCGCCTACCCTATCGCGAGATGAGGGACGGCATTCCGACGGATAAATTTGCTGACGGATAGTTTTGCCGGGAGAGCATTGCCGGGAGATAGGTTTGTCGTCAGAGAGGTTGCTGACGGATAGTTTGCCGTGAGACAGGTTTGTCGTCAAAGAGTTTACTGACGGATAGTTTTGCCGACGGGTAGTTTACCGACAAATAGATTTGGTTTGTTGATCGACGCGGCGCGATTGCCGCTTTCAAGGCTGCATATGCCCCGGATAATATTGTTGGATGAATATTAATTTTATGATGAACATCTATTTTTAGATGAATATCTATTTTTAGACGAATATCTATTTTTAGATGAACATCCATTTTTAGACGATATTTATTTTAGGTGCTTGACATGAGCGTTCCCGATACTTTGAAATTAGGCGTAATTAAGCAAATATACCCTGCCAGCCAAATCCCAAATATTCCCGAGGTCTTAGCCGACGAATTCGCTCGCCTCGAACTTGCCTCGAAGATCAAAAGCGGCGACAAAGTCGTAATCACCAGCGGGAGCCGAGGGATCGACTCGATGCTGGAGGTGATCTCGGAGCTTGTAAAAATACTCAAAAGCTTGGGCGCGAAACCTTTCATTCTGCCGGCGATGGGTAGTCACGGCGGAGGAACCGACTCAGGGCAGGTGGAGGTCTTGGAGCACTTAGGGCAGACTGAACATAGCTTAGGCGCTCCGATACTCGCCGACTACCGTCCGACGATCATAGGAGAGGTCTTCGGCGGCCTGCCGGTGAGCGTCGACGGCAGCGCGCTTAGAGAGGGAGGAGCGGACCACGTCATTTTGGTGGGACGAGTCAAAGAGCACACTGAATTCATCGGTCCCATAGAGTCGGGTTTATTGAAGATGGCCGTCGTGGGTTTGGGGAGAGTTCAGGGCGCGACCAAAATGCACCAAGCCGCCGTCAAGTACACCTACCATAAGACGATTGAAGCCATGGCCAAAGTCATCTTTTCCAAGGCGCCGATCTTATGCGGCGTGGCTTTGGTGGAGGATCAAAGAAACAATTTATGCCACCTGGAAGTTGTTTCGGCCGATCAGATTTTTAGTCGCGAGAGAGAACTCCTGATTCTGAGCCAGAGCAAAAAGCCTCACCTTCCGTGGGATAGGCTCGACGTTCTTATCGTCGATGAAATGGGAAAGGACATCTCGGGGGCAGGTTTAGACACCAAAGTCATCGGCCGGATAATGAACATCTATGAACAAGAGCCGCAAACCCCAAAGATCACTCGTTTGATAAGTCTAAAGATCAGCGCCAAAGGCGGCGGCAACGCCATCGGCGTCGGACTCAACGACTTCATCACCCGAGAACTTTTCGAGGCCATCGATCCGGAAATGACCGATTTAAACAGCACCGTCGCGGTATCTCCGGAAAAAGGGCGCATACCGATCGTCAGGGCCAACGCCAAAGCCGCCCTGGAAGGAGCGCTGGCGACCGTTGGTCCCTATGAGCCAGAGGATCTTGAAATGGCCTTTATCGCCAGCACTAAAGATCTCGAGTACCTCGGCGTCAGCGCCGCCCTATGGCGAAAATCCGACTCTCCCGAATTCGAGAGAATTGCGCCGCCAAGGCCTCTGCCCTTCAAATCGGATGGAAACTTGATGGGATTCAAACAATGGCTTGAGAGCTTGGGAATCAACTGACCTTTAAGGCAAATGCTGTAAAGCCTGAAACTGAAAACCTAAAAGCGTAAAGACCTAAAGCTTGAAAACCGAATACTTTAAAGCCCGAAAGCTTAAAAACAGAAACTTTAAAGACTGAAAGCTTAAAGACTTGCGAACATAAAGACTGAAAAATAGAAATCGTTAGCGCTATCGAACCTCAACAATCTTAAAACGAAAAGGCTGCGCAAGCTTTAAAAACCAAAAAAGCTAAAAAGGCTTTAAAAGCTAAAAAAGCTATAAAAGCCGACAAACCAATAAGCGCCTTGATTTTTTAAAGGAGTCATAAATGAGGAATCGGATCCTGGCGGTCGCCAAAGGCGAAATGGTCGATGTTTGGCCTTATGTCCCGAGGATTGATCTGTGGTACAATGCCAATCGTCTTTCCGGGACCATCCCCAAAGAGCACGTCGGTCGAACGATCTCTGAAATTTGCGCGGCCGAAGGTTGGGGAAGCCACCACTTGGTGCCTAGGTTTCTCAGAAACGGAGAGCAGCCTCACCGAGCCCTGGGTCTATATACCCTCCCGGAACAGCCATACAAGTTCGCTTTCGGGCCTGACGTGGAAATAGAGACCCTCACCCAAGGCGACTACACCACCCAGACCTACCATACCTCTAAAGGAACCGTCCGAACAAAAACCATGTATTCCGATGAGATGCGCAGTTCCGGCGCCTCCATCACCTGGGTGGACGAGCATGTTCTAAAGACGGTGGAGGATTATGAAATCGTCGCTCATATTTTCGAAAATCTCATAATCACCCCTAACTACGAGGAATACCAAAACTGGGTGGATACGGAGGTCGGGTCAAACGGCATCGAGGCCGCTTTCGCGTCGCTGGCTTCCAGTCCCATCCACCACGTCCAGAAGGACTTTTTGGACGCGACAGACTTTTATTTTCACTACAACGACTATCCCGGCCCGATGGCGAGACTGCGTGAGGGCTTGGGAGTTTTTTACGAGAACGTCTTCAAAGTCATCTTGAATTCCCCGGCCAAAGCGGTTCTTTGGGGCGCGAACTTCGACGACATGATAACCTACGCCCGTTATTTCGAGGCGGAAATCCAGCCCTGGCTTTTAAAAGTCGGACCAGCCTTCAAGGAACGAGGAATAGTCTGCATCTGCCACTGCGACGGAGAAAACTACGGACTGATGGACATCATCCCCAAGTCCGGCTTTCAGGTCGCCGAGGCCATCTGCCCCTGGCCGATGACTAAAGTGACCATCGGCGAATACTACCGAAGGTGGCATGACCACTTGACCATCTTCGGAGGTGTGCCTTCGAATATACTGCTTACGGATCTCACCAGCGACGCCGACTTTGAAGCTTACCTGGACTCGATGTTCAAAGAACTCGTTCCGGGGGATAAACTCATCGTCGGCATAGCCGACACCACGCCGCCTTTGGCCAGTTGGGATCGGCTCAGGCGCATCGGCGACAGAGTCAATATTGAAGGCAGACTTCCGTTAGCCTCCGTTTTTGTGGACCCCAATCTGCTTGAAGGCCAAAAAAGCGCCGCCGAAACTTCAAAAAACCTAGATATCGATTCAAAGCCGGCTTTAACGCCATCTGCGGAACCAAAGCATCCGTCGCTCAGCTCCGACCCTTACAAAACCATAAGACAGTTGGTCATTGACGGCGACGAGGAAACAATCTCCAACGAGGTGAACAAGCTTTTGGATTACGGCCTGAACCCTCACGACATCATGAACAAAGGCTTAGTCGCCGCCATGGACATAATCAGTCCGCTGTTCAAGATTGGAAAGGTCTTCATCCCCGAAGTCCTATTGTCGGCAAGGGCGATGAATCAAGCCGTCGAAACCCTGGAACCTCACCTCAAAAGCAGCGGAGTAGTCGCTCAGCCCAAGACGATAGTCTTGGGAACGGTTTTCGGCGATCTGCACGATATCGGAAAAAACATGGTCGCGACCATGCTTAGAGGAGCGGGTTTCGCGGTGATTGATTTGGGAATAAACGTGACCGACAGTTCCTTCATCGACGCGGTGAAACGGCAAAAGCCCGAACTGCTGGGTCTAAGCGCCCTTCTGACCACCACCATGCCGGCCATGCAAAGAGTGGTGGAATGCCTGACCGAGGCCGGACTGCGCGACACGATCAAGGTGATGGTCGGCGGAGCGCCCATCACTCCAAAATTCGCCTGCGACATCGGCGCCGACGGTTACTCCGCCGACGCCGGAGAAGCGGTGGAACTGGCCAGAAAATTGACCGGAATTTTATGACGACAACCTGACGACGTCAGCCAAAAGCGGCAAACTTATTCTAATGAAGATCATCATCGCCCCAGATTCCTTCAAAGGAAGCCTTTCAGCCACCAAGGCGGCTCTCGCCGTCAAAAGAGGACTGTCCAAAGTCTGGCATGGACAGGCTGATTTTCAGCTCTTCCCTATAGCCGACGGCGGCGAAGGCACTGTAGAGGCCCTAGTGAACCTCACCGGCGGCAGGTTTGTGGTTCAGCAGGCCAAAGACCCGTTAGGCCGGCCCATACAGGCCGCCTGGGGCTTTCTCGGGGACGGCGAGACGGCCGCGGTCGAGGTGGCCTCGACCTGCGGACTGACTCTCCTCGACGACAACGAGCTCGATCCGGCCAGGGCGAGTTCTTACGGCTTAGGCCAACAAATTCAGCAGGCCTTGAACATGGGGGCGAAAAAGCTGATAGTGGGCCTAGGCGGGAGCTGCACCAACGATGCCGGAGCAGGCATGCTCTCGGCGCTGGGCCTAAAATTGTTGGACAAAAGCGGCCACGTCCTGCCGGAAGGAGGTTTAGCCTTAAAGGAACTGCGCTCGCTTGACTGCTCCCAACTGACGCCCCTTATCTCCAAGATTCCCATAGTGGTCGCCTCCGACGTTCAAAACCCTTTGACCGGACCTTGCGGCGCCTCGGCCGTCTTCGGCCCCCAAAAGGGCGCCGACGGCCCGCTGCTGACCGAGCTTGACGATGCTCTGAGCCATTTCGCCGAAATCGCCGGCGCTCACACGTCCAGAAAAGTCGCCGACAATCCGGGAGCAGGCGCGGCCGGCGGGTTAGGGGCGGCTTTCATGCTTTTTACGGAAGCCGCCTTCAGA
Organism: Deltaproteobacteria bacterium; assembly: GCA_031269135.1. GTDB lineage: Bacteria > Desulfobacterota > Desulfarculia > Adiutricales > Adiutricaceae > JAISZP01. The sequence continues at coordinate 4,895 of JAISZP010000046.1, forward strand.
GCGGGAGTCGAGGTAATCTTGAAAGAAGGAAATTTCCGCCGTCTAGCTCAAGGCGCGAGCTTGATAATCACCGGCGAGGGTCGAAGCGACGATCAGACCGTTTGGGGCAAAGCCCCAATCGGAGTCGCCGCCCTCGGCAAAGAGCTGGGCGTCCCGACAGTATGTCTGTCAGGCTCTTTAGGCGACGGTTACGATAAGATGTACTCCAAAGACATGAATGCCGTCATGAGCATGATCCCCTGCCCGATGACTCTGCCGATGGCCATGGAACAAGCGGAAACCTTGCTGGAGGATGCGGCTGAACGCTTAGCTAGGCTTCTTTCGGTAAATATCCACCCAAAACCGCGAATTTCCGATCCTCCTACCCTGCCATGACTCCGGCTTCACTGCGCCGATTGTTCTCCCTTTCCGCCCTTTCCGCCCTTTCTTCCCATTGCTCCCTTTCCTCCAATCGCCGCGCGCGCTGGAGAGCCATTCGAGGCCCCTTCGAGACTCCTTCGAAACCTCTCGACTCTGCAAGTCCTTCTTCATCGCCCGCAAGAACTTGACGACTCAGCCACTTTGAAGCGTCGCCGGTTTCGAAGTTTCCCTCCCGTCTCGAGTTTCATGTCGCATGTTCAATGTTCCATGCTCCATGTTCATTGTTCAATGCTCCATGTTCCATGTTCAATGCTCCATGTTCCATGTTCATTGCTCAATGTTCAATGCTCAATGTTCAATGTTCCATGTTCATAGTTCAATGCTCCCCCTTCAGCAATTCCAATTTTGAAAACCCTGTTTTTCAGCATGATTATTGAATGGAACTCGCTCTTAAAACTTCCAATATCGTTGATTTTAAAATCATAAAAGTAGGGTAGGCGACTGCGAGGTCTACTTTGCT
>JAISZP010000120.1 GCA_031269135.1 Deltaproteobacteria bacterium
AAATAATTTTCTCTGTAATTTTACGCAGTTAACCTAAAATAGTATAGGAAAGGATACTGGCGAAAAATAATCAGCATACTTGACGACATTGGCGGAAAGAAATAGCATTCTGAATATGAGATTGAGACTCTTTATAGATAGTAAGTGAATTTTTGCTCGCCCCTCTAATTCGGTTTCGGCTCAAGATCTTGTTTTTTTCATCTTCCGAGCGAAGCGACCGACTTGAAGCGACAGACCTGAAGCGATCGTGTTGGAGCGAAAGATTTCAAGAGTTCCATATATTTCAAGCTGTCTATATCAAGCGAGCGATTTGGAGCTATAGACTTTTTGCCGGGGATTGTCGGTATTCTAAGAGATGCGCTAACGCGCCGAGAAGTTCAAAGGTTAACGGCAAGTCGATGTTTATTTGCGCCTCAAGCGAATGCGGCCTATCTTTTAAAATTAGGTTTGCGAACAATGCCGACAATAAAAAAGTTTTTGCAGGGAGGAACGTCTATCCATGGGTTTGTTTGATCAAGTGATTACGATATACGGGCTTATAGGACCGGCTGGGGTGGTTTTGGCTGTATTAGCCGTCCTGGCTTTGCATCTCGTCTTGAAGAACTGGTTTTACCTATATATGACCGCCAGAGATTTCCATGCGGCAGCCAAACTCATGTCGAATTCGGCAGATCCAATGGGTGGACTGGGCGATAAATACGCTAGAAATCCAGTCGTTTCAATTTTAGACGACGTCATGAAAACCCACGGTCGGCATTCCAACGATCTCAGAGCCGAAGTGGCCTATTTGTTTCATCGTCATTTTTCCAGAACTCTCAGAGATCTCTCCATTTTAAAAGTCATAGCTCTGATCTCTCCGATGCTGGGTTTGTTGGGAACTCTTTTAGGTTTGACGGGAGTCTTCAAAACCCTGGCTTCAACCACCTCCATGACGACGAGCATGGTTTTGGCCGCAGGCATTTGGGAAGCTATTTTGACTACCATCATGGGGCTGACTGTAGCCATTCCCACCATCATGGCCAACTATCTGATGCGACTTAGGCTTAAAGGTTTTCACCTTGCAGCTATCGAATACGGATATAGATTTTTGGACAGCCATAACCAGGATGACGAAAAACCGATTAGACAAGAAAAACCGATTAGAAGTGAAGACAGCGTCAAGTTTGCCGGCAAGGGAAAGGTGGCGGCCGCGTGAAAATATCTTCCCCATTCGACGATCTTGATAAGGAAGACGATTCTCTCGAAATCACTTCTTTAATCGACGTCGTCTTTCTGTTGCTGACTTTTTTCATATTAGCGGCCACTTTCGTCGCTCCCAGCCTTGACGTAAGTCTTCCCGAGGCCAGCAGCGCGACGAAAGCCGAGGGCTTGGAAACCGCCTTGACGTTCAGCATCGACCAAGACGGCGCCGTGTACCACGAAAAAAATCCGATCGAGCTTGAGAACTATAAAGCTCTGCTAAGCTCGCATGCTCCCGAGACGCCTTTGATCTTCAACGTGGATCAAGCCGCCCCGTTTAACGCCTTTTTGACTCTCATCGATGAGGCTAAACTGCTCAATCGTCAGAGATTTTTAATAAACGCCCAGCCGCCTTCGGACAACGGCGGCGGAGTCAACGATGAGCTTAGAGCGGAAAGCTCTAAAGAACCTGCGGCTTTGAATTCCCAGATGAATTCCCAGACGAACCCGCAGACGAATTCCCAAACGAATTCCCGGTTCGATGATGCTCCGCCTTTATCGGGCGAGTTTTAGGCATGGCTTATGGACCATCTCGGTCTGAATTTGGCGCGAATTTTTCCGGACGAAGATCGTTACCAGCAAGCCTCACGGTTTGGATCTCTGACGAGTCTGGGTTTGTTCGTCGCGCTGGGGTTATGGTTGGCGCTTAATCCTTTGAACTTTCAAGGCGCAGCCAATCCAAACCTAAATCCGGCGTATATCGCCTTGGAATTGTTTGAGGCGCCGGAACCTGAGATTGTTGAGCCTGCAATCCCGGTAGCGCCGCCGGAAGATATGGTCCCGGAGCTGACGGAACCCGAACCGATGGTCGCCGTGCCGGAAGCGGAACCTGACGAGCCTGAAGTTATGCCGTTTACTTCGGAAATTGTTCCGCCGCCGCCTCCGGAAAAACCAAAAGAGGTTAAAAGAACTCCGATCGCAGCGACGCCGCAAGCGGCAGCCGAGCCTCAAAACACGCAAGTTGCGACTTCCGAACCGACTGCAACCGTTTCGGCTAGCCAACAAGAGGCGTTCATCTCGGCTTTTGTGAAAACAGTGGAAAAAAACAAGTTTTATCCCAATGAAGCCAGAAATAAAGGTCTGACCGGACAAGTGAAAATTAGAGTAACCTTTGACGGTCAGGGTCTAATATCTTCAATCGAGCTTGTCGATGGCGATTATCCCGTTGTGCTGGGGCAGGCGGCCTTAAAAACGATGCAGACAGTCAAAAAACGTTGGCAAGCAAAGCTGGGAGCGCCAAATTCCTTGGTGGTGCCGATCAGTTTCAAACTGCGCTAAGCATTAAGCTGCGTTAGGTTTAAGCTGCGCTAACTTTCAAGCTGCCTTAGCGCTGAATCTCGCGAGCAAATACAACCCTCAAATCTAAGTTATAAACCGCAAATCAAGATATTTACCTTAAATAAATATCTTGGCGTTTGAAGCAATGATTGTTTTGATTCAATGAAAGTTTTA
>JAISZP010000166.1 GCA_031269135.1 Deltaproteobacteria bacterium
AAAAAAAAACAAAGTTATGAAACTCCTGGAGACGAAGACAACTCAGACGAAGAAAGTGGAGTCGAAGAAACAGAAAGAGATGAAACAATAGGCCGAAAGTGGATTTGGACTGCTATGGACGTCCCGACACGTTTACTGATTTGCTTCCATGTTGGGAATAGAGAACTTGAAGACGCCGGAAAGCATTTAGTAGATTTATCCGAAAGACTTGTTGGCATTCCCATGTTTACATCAGATGAGTTAGTACATTATGAGTCTGTGCTTAAAAGTATTTATAGCCGTAAAGTTGAAGTTTTGCCGACAGGCTAGCGTGGTCGACCAAGAAAACCTATCGAAGTCTATAGATGAAGAACTTGTTTATGCTACAGTAAAGAAACAAAGGCTTCAGAACTTAGTCGTGAAAGTTCGTAGGGAAATTGCGTTTGGAACAGAAGAGCTTGTTTCAAAACGCCTAGAACAGTCGCCAAGCGACACCATCAATACATCTTACATCGAAAGATCAAACGGAGAGTGGAGAATATGGGAAGCACATTTGACGCGTAAATCCTATTGCTTCTCTAAATCCATCGAATGGCTGAAGGCGAAACTTGCTATCGTCATCTTTGTTTACAATTTCATCAGACCACATAGTCGGCTTGTTAATATAGTTGATGGTCGAAAAATTCCTGCAACTCCAGCTATGGCTGCCAAGCTCACGACTCGGCACTGGAAATATGATGAGCTGGTTTCTGGAATTCTTTCTTGTCAATGAAACGCCGACATCGCCAGAAAAATGGGGTTCCGAGAGGATGCGACAGATGCGACAGCTTTTACAGGTAGCCTTAAAAGCCGCCGAGGCCGGGGCCGCCGTCTTGGCTCAAGGTTACGGCAAGACGATGGAAATCAGCTTTAAAGGTGATAAGGACCTTGTCACCCAGTACGATCTGGCTAGCGAGACGGCCATCAGAAAAGTTTTGGAGGAATTTTATCCCGATCACTCCGTATTAGCCGAAGAGAGCGGCCTTTCCGGCAAGGGTGACGGTTATCGGTGGTATATAGACCCCTTGGACGGCACCACCAATTTTTCCAAAGGTCGCCCGTTTTTTGCGGTATCGCTGGGCTGCTGCAAGTTAGAGCGAGGCGCGCCGACTCAGCCCTTGGTCGGGGTGGTCTGGGCGCCTATTTTGCGGGAAGTCTTCTTCGCCGGCCTTTCGAGCGGGGCCTTCGTCAGGCGCGATGAACTCGGCGGTCGACTGCAAGAGAAGTTATGCGTTTCGGCGACTTCAAATCCGATGGAGGCCGTCGTCGACGTGGGTTTCCCATGCGATTTCGCCGAGAAGATAGACGAGCTGATGGCGCCCATAGCCAGAGTAGCCCAAAAAGTCAGAGCGGTAAGGCTGTCAGGCTCTGCGGCTCTGGATTTGGCTTATGTCGCCGGCGGCAGAAGCGAATGTTACTGGGAAAACGGACTAAAACCTTGGGACACGGCGGCTGGGCAATTGTTGGTGACTGAGGCCGGAGGCGTCGTCAGCGATTTGACGGGCGCTCCCTATCGACTGGAACGAAGCGGCGGCATTTTGGCCTCCAACGCTCGATTGCACCCGTGGTTCAAGCGAAATTTAGCGGCGTAAGCATCGACTGAGGATTATTCATCGCCGTCGATAGGCGCAAGGTTGCGCCTAAGTGAAAGTTGAAACCCCGGCCTGTCAGGTCGGGGTTTCGCCATATCGGACGCCGATTAAACGTTTCGATCAATATCAAGAACTCAAGCAAAAGCGACAGCGACAGTCCGAGCAAAAGCAAGAGCAAAAGCAAGAACTCAAGCAATCCCCTCGGATTTTTAGCCGTGAGAGGAATTGGGGTCGATAAAAAACTCTTAAGCGTCGAGCGGCGAATGCCGTCGGCCTCCGCCTCGGGCAAAAGGGAGTCAGGGCGCCGGGCGCCGGTTTGCCTGTTTGTCGGCTTTCCAGCTCTTTAGCTCTTTAGTTTTCGAGCTTTTTAGCCTATCAGCTCGCCTGCTTTCGTTAAAACATGCTCAGTCCGGCCAAGTCGTCGCCGGCTAGGATGCGATCGATATCCAGCAGGATCTTGACGCCCTTGCCGATCTTGGCCATGCCCAATATGTACTCGGTATTTAAACGAGAACCAAAAGCTGGAGCGGCTTCTATATCGTCAGCCTTGATGTTCACGACTTCCGAGACGGAGTCGACGACGATGCCGATGTGCAGATACTTTTCCGGACTTAACTGCACGTCGACGACGATTATGCTGGTCCGGTCGGTATACTCCGCCTCGCTCATGGAGAATTTAAGCCTCAGATCCACCACCGGTATGACTTTGCCGCGAAGATTGATTACTCCTTTGACGAATCCCGGTGTTTGCGGAACGGTGCGTATGGGCATCATGCCTATTATTTCCCGAACCTTGAGGATGCCTATGCCGTATTCCTCATTGGCTAGGGAAAAGGTTAAGAATTTCCCGTCCTGTCCGGTAGCCCGTCCTTTGCTGGTTTCAGGCTGGCTCCTAGTTTGAGTGGCGCTGCTCATACGTTCTCCGCGAATTGTTCAAGATAATTTTGGTTGCCGCCCCATTGAGCCGATCTTTAAAGTCGTTTCGACCAAAACCGCTTTGATTGAAGTCGTTTTGATCGCTTTAAAAGTCTTCCAGCCCGAAACAGACGGATTTAATATTTTTACATGCCGCTGGTTTTTGAGGCGGCGGCAGGCGGCGCATATATTTTTTTCCGTCGCTCTCGGCGATCAAAGCCGAAGGCGGCGACTAAAGCCATGGACGGCAATCAAGGCCATGAGGCGATTAAAGCCAAGGGGCCATTAAAGCCGTGAATCTAAGGGCGGTTTCCAATGATTTTCAAAGCGCTCGTCGGCGGTTGAAAGGCCGCAGCATCTTTGAGGTCATATGTCCTGATCCCTTGATGTAGGGCATAAGGCCAAAGCAGGCAAAAAACAGCTTTTTGACCTTATAATCTTATTTTAGTGATTTAATTGCCGAAATGCAAGAAAAACAAGAACAACAAAAGGCCGAATCGAGATTGAATTTTAACGACCTCCAAAAGGTCGCCGTTAAATTCCGAATGGCTTATGAACAATGGCGGCGGAAACCCGGCGATAGGCGGAGCAAACTCTCAGCCTATCGCCTAAGGGGCTGAGTTTTTATAGCGTTTTACCGCCTACAGGGCGATCGCAGGCGCACAAAACGCCGGTTTGGAGAGCGTCCAATATCCTGAGAGTCTCTCCGGGGCTGCGGCCTATGTTGAGGGGGTTGACGGTCACGTGCCTGATGGTGTTTAAGGGGTCGATGATGAAAGTCGCCCTGAGCGCCACTCCGGCATCCTTGTCGCGAATGCCCAGTTGGTCGATGAGCGAGCCTTTGACGTCGGAGAAAGACCAGTTGGTGAGCCTGTTGAGGTCCTTATGGTCTCGCCGCCAGGCGAGTTTGACGAATTCATTATCGATGGAACCGCCCAGAAGGACCGCGTCTCTGGCTTCAAAGTCTTTGACGAGTTTGTTGTAGCCGACGATCTCAGTGGGGCAGATGAAGGTGAAATCTTTGGGGTAGAAGTAAATGATCTTCCACTTTCCAGGAAAAGATGTTTCAGTGATGGTCTCAAAGGCTGAGTCGCCGTTTTCGGTAGGGTCGTTGAAACCGGGCTTTACGCCGATGACACTAAAACTTTCGAGCTTGTCGCCAACGGTTTTCATGTATTTTCTCCTTGCAACGATATTGCAGTCACCCAGGCTGCCGCCTCGGGTGGTAGTCCCTGGCTGGATGTTATAGAGCAGGCCGATGGTTTAAGATGAACCGCGATCTTCTCTCGATAGGCCCTTTAAAATACCGGGGGAAGGGGTGATGAGGTCAAGGAATGGATTTGCGCCTAATTAAGGCGGATGTAAGAGCGACATAATTGTCGCCGGAGTTTAGCCGCGTTGAAATTAAATTTTTAGTTGCATTTTCAGCATTAACATTACAATAGGATTTTTTTCCCTTGACAAATCAGATTTTTTGTGCTAGTGCTTAATTGTCAAAAAATTTTCCTTGACAAGTCTTATTTTTTGTAGTATAATAAAAAGTTTTGCAAAAATTAACTCAAATCCTTTATTGTACTTTTTTTTGTGATACTCATTTTTTACTTGACTTTTTTAATAATATGCTCTATTCTTGAGGTAGCTTACGGGACAGGCTTAGAAAACTCAAAAACACAAGCCTCGGACCTCGATAAAAATCCATTAGGAGCGACACCAATGAATAGCGCTTACAACTATTACACGGAAAATATTTTAACAAAATGCGGCGTAGCTAAGTTGACCGAGTCGAA
>JAISZP010000296.1 GCA_031269135.1 Deltaproteobacteria bacterium
AACGTCAGTAAATTCACAAGTTTTCTTGCTCATCCAGCGGCCCTTTACGCGGGGCTGAAAGCCCGCTCCTTCTTCGCCCAAAGCGGATACGCCCAGTCCTTCGATCTGGTCGCCGCTTCCCCTGACGGCGCCTTGCAGGCGACCGACGTCACCCTCACCTTATACCGCAGAAACTGGACGACAGTCAGAAGACGCGGCCCGGGATCCACCTATTTATACAACTCCCAAGCCGCCGATGAAAAAATCGAAGAGATTGCCCTGAAAACCTCCGACGCCGTGACCGAATTTCAATTCACCCCGCCGAAGTCCGGTTATTACTGGATTAAAGCCGCTCTGAAGGATTCCAAGGGCAACAGCAACGAATCCTCCGTCACGTTTTACGCTTTAGGCGACGATTCAGTCGGTTGGGAGTATTCCAACGACGACAGTCTCACCATAGTCTCCGACAAGCCTGAGTACGCCCCCGGCGACACGGCGAAAATCCTGGTCCAAAGCCCTTTCCAAAGCGGACAGGCTTTCGTGACTGTGGAAAGAGCGACCATTTCGCAGAAATATGTCGTGGACATCACCAGCCAAGCCCCGGTCTTCGATATTCCCTTGACGGAGGACGACGGCCCAAACGTATTCGTGTCGGTCATTTTAAGTCAAGGACGGATCGCTGAAAAACCCGACAAAAACGGGGTCGACCTCGGCAAGCCCGCCGTCAGAAAAGGCTACATCGCCTTAAAGATCCCGACTAATCGCGACAGCTTAAGCGTTTCGGTCGAGTCGGACAAGCCCACCTACCAGCCCGGCGCAGACGTCACCATCAAGTACCAAGTGACCGACAGGGACGGCAAGGCCTTCTCGGACGCGGAAGTGGCTTTGGTGGTCGTGGATGCCGCTTTGATTCAGCTTTCCAGCGATGAGACCTATTTTCCCGATAGGAGCTTGCATAGCGACCGCCCTCTATCGGTTATGACCGTCAACCCCATAGACAGCCTCATCGGCAGGCGCAATTGGGGCTTAAAAGGACAACCTGACGGCGGAGGCGGGGCTTTAGCGGAAGCGGCCGCGCCGTTCAACGAGGGACAGAGAGCCAACTTCCAAAGCGTGGCCTACTTCAACCCTAATCTGACCTTATCTCCCGACGGCGCAGGCGAAGCCACCTTCAAACTGCCGGACAACTTGACCACCTTTAAGGTCTATGCGACGGTCACAGGGCACGGACGCATCACCGGCACCGGAGAAAACCAGATACTCGTGACCAAGGATCTGCTCCTGCGCTCGGCGCTCCCGGCCTTCGCCTCTCTCGGCGACGAATTTTCGGCCTCCGTGATTCTCACCAACCGCTCCGAACAGGCGGGCTTGGCCAAGGTAAATATCGAGGCGACGAACCTGCAGTTGACTGGGGAAAAAGAATTTGAGATTGAACTTGCCGCCGGCGAAAACAAAGAGGTGTTTTTCCCCGTCAAGGCGAGCGCCATGGGCGCGGCGACTTTGACTTTTTCCTTAGCCATGGGAACGCAGACCGATCAAGCCCTCTTTGAAATCCCGGTGCTGCCGGCCACCGCGCTGACCACCCAGGCCAGCTACCGCCTCATCGAGGCAGGGAAAACCGATATCGCCGTCTCCGTGCCCCAGGGAACCGATCTGGACCGAAGCTCGCTTTCGGTCGACCTCGCCCCCACTATTTTGGGCGTCTTTTCCGCGCCGTTTCAGTGGCTGCAGCAGTATCCCTACAAATGCATAGAACAGCGCACCTCCAAGGCCTTCGGCTCGCTTTTGGAACTGCGGTTCAAAGACAGGCTCGGTCTTTCCGAGGAGCGTCAATCGCAGGCCTACAGCGAAGTCGATAGTCACATCGAAGCGCTGAAGCAGTTCAACAACAACGGCGGCTTCAATTACTGGCCCAATGATTATTCCTGGTCTTCACGCTCGCCGGTGTTGACCGCTTATGTCCTGGAATTTTTGGTCGCCGCCGCGAAAGACGGTCATAGCGTCCCGCAAAGCTTTCTCGAAGAAGTGACGGAGTACTTGTCCGGCCAGCTTCGCGAACACGACTATTCAAATTCCATCGAAATATATATGATCTACGCCCTCGCCAACGCCAAAAAGCCTATGGCTCCTTTCATCGAGACTTATTACCAGCAAATAAACAATCTGCCCTTATTGGAGCTTCTCTACCTAGCCAGAGCCATTTATTTGCAGGACAATTCCGCTGTCCGAACAGAGCAGTTGGCCGCCGTCGTTCCTTTAATTCTAAACCATCTGGATATCGCCGCCGGCCAGGCCAGGGTCTCCAACCCTCAAGGCTCATCCATATTATGGTGCGACGAGGACAAACTTACAGCCTTGACTTTCTTGACTTTAGCCGAGATCGCCCCTGAGAACGAATTTCTTCCGTTGTTAGCTAGAGATCTCGTCAGCCGGGCCAAAAAGGGCTATTTCTCGACGACCCAGTCCAATGTGACGGCCTTGCTCGCATTCGACGCCTACGTCAAGACCGCCGAACCTGTCGCCCCCAGCCTTAAACTCTCAGTGACGGCTTCAGGAGACGAGATCCTGAGCTCCATGTTTACATCGTTCAACGATCCCGCGACGGACGTTCAAGTTGGACTAAATAAGCTTGAAGGTTTGTCGAACGTCGAGGTTTCCGCCGAAGGAACAGGGCAGGCGTGGTCGACCTTCAAGCTCGCAACCGCTCCGCTGACTCCCGACTTGGAACCCGAGCAGTCCACCAACCTGGTTTTGTCCCGCTCATACCAGGTTGTCGCGCCTAGTCCGCAGTCGGCTGATGCTTCAACTTTTCAGAGGGGTCAAGTGGTGAAAGTCACCGTAACCATGATGACTCCAGACGACCGCTACAACCTGGTTCTGGTCGACCGAATTCCATCCGGCTTTGAACCTCTGAACTTCAACTTGGCAACTGAAGATCAAACTCTGCTTACTCTCATAAACGGCAGCGACGACTCCGGGTGGTCGGAATACGGCAGCTGGTATCAATACCAAGAAATCTGGCCCGAAAAAGTGGCTGTCTTCGCCTCCTATCTGCCGGCTGGAGTCTATACGTTCTCGTACTTGGCCAGACCCGTCACCCCAGGCGCCTACCGGATTTACGGCCCGGAAGCCGAAGAGATGTATTCTCCAGAGACTTTCGGACGCGGCGCAGGTCATACAATCACAGTCGCAAAGCCGCAGTAGCTGCGACGCCTTAAGTCGTCTTTCCACGACTGTGGATAGTCGTCGCCTTTTAAGTCTTGCCTGAGCGCCCGAATTTCGGGCGCTCAGGCTAATTAATTTCGGATATGATTCATAACGTTATTTCTGATAGTTACGATATCTTTCTTTTGGATCATAAACGCTTCAAAAAACCAATGTGCCTTTAAAAGAGGCAAATTTTCTTTTAAGCCTTCCTTTATTTCACTATCTCAAGCACAAATTAACTAAATTAGGCGACATAACGACATTAAAAGCATTATTTATCATTAAAAATATAAATATCCAGCAAATAATACTCCAAAATTCTTACTTTCCCCAAAAAATCATCATCCCGCCAAACCAGGTAAAGGCGCTCGTCATTCGCCTTCTGGTTTTTTTTATGCTTAAAGCTGGAAACAATGCAGCCTTAGGCCATATCATCGCCTTTATCGGAAAGCTCCGGCGCAGACTCCGGCGACCGAGGCGAAAAAACTGCGACAAACGACTGCAGGTCCTCGCCGTCTTGGCGAAACATGCTGCATGTCTGCACAGCGGCTAAAAAAAAGTCTTCATGCTTTTTCATTTCATCACTTTTTGAACCAACAATAGTTCATCTTCAACAAAGAAGCGACCTGTTCTTTATTTCACGACGGGTATAGAATTTTTACACCTATTTTTTTAAATCGTGTTATAATCTTTCTGTATCAATTGCTATTTGGGTCGCTCAAACCGATCCTCCAAAAAATATCAACGCTATCTTTCATTACGCAGTCAAAGCGCAAGATTTTTGCAAACTAGCGTTTGCTAATTCATTGCAAAGATGCAGTTCGTTTCGATGTCTGTTTTGATCTTAAACGGCGTAACTTCAAAACACCTTGAAACAAACGACGCGTCAATGAAGCGCTGCTGCGACGAGCGACTATGACGCGCACCTATGACGCGCATCTGGGACGAGCTTTTGGGACGAGCGTTTTGGGCGACCTTTTTGGGCGAGCATATTGGAAAATTTCATAATCCAACCATTTGCATCATTTTTTTTGCGATATTGCGACAAATCAAGTAAATAATTTTTAACTTAACTATGAAACATGACTACTGAATCATTAAGCAATCCGTAGGAAACTTAAAACGCTTAAAATGCGAAAATTACTTTATCGCTCGTAAAAAGTGAATTTTTGATAGGCGGCGGGGCGATCGAAAGCTCTAATTGAAGTGTGCGACGAGCTAAAAATTGGAATCCGATCAAGTTGCAGCGACTTTAGTCGCCAAACTTGGAAGCGAAAAGTGGACGCACGACGTTAAGCGGCGGTTCACGCTCTCCGCCGCCTGCGACACATCGGCTTATGGTTTTGCTTAAAACGAAATTAATTAAAGATTCATCAGTCGATATAAATCGGCTTAATTATTTGTCT
>JAISZP010000036.1 GCA_031269135.1 Deltaproteobacteria bacterium
TTGTTAACATTTACCATTTCGGTCTTTCCCGACTGAAATAGTCGGTTTTTATAGGTTCAAACCGAGTCGAGCTTTATACTTGACAATCAAGAGAGAGTTTTCTAAAATACTCCCATTCGAGAAAACTATAGATAGTTTAGTTCGTCATGTAAATAAAACGGTTACCGAATATCTTTCGGAACGATTCTGCGGTTGACAGTCAAAACTATGACCTTGTAATTAGATAAAGATTCTTGTCCACGGTCTCCCCAAACCCCAGGCGATGGATCTTCCGCCCGTAAAGGCTTGCATAGAAACGCCTTTTGTATATAATGTTCATCGTTCTAATTATTTTTCATCGACCTGGATCGAAATTCTGGTACGAATCGGCATGGGAATTCAGGTTAAATCAGTTAACCCAACTAATAGCAAATCAAAATTAGCATTAAATTTTCAAATTCGTAATTATTGTATTTGTCTACTATTTTACGACACAGTTTAAGGAGCGTACCAAGTATGTCTAAAAAAGTCTCAGAAATAATGCGGGAACGTATGGCGTTCAGCTTCGAAGTCTTTCCACCGAAAACCGATAAGGGTATGGAGACACTCGCCGGCAAAGGTGGAGTGCTGGATAAGCTCTATACCCTGCACCCCGACCACATCTCGTGCACCTACGGCGCAGGCGGGACTAACGTAGGAAAAAACCTCGAGGTTGTGAAGACGATAAAGGCGGCGGGAGTCGCTATACCGGTCACTCACTTCACCTGTATCGGCAATACGCGGGATGGCATTAAGACGCAGTTGCAGACATATCTTGACAACGGAATCGACCATATACTTGCGCTTAGGGGCGATCTACCGGTCGGATGGAGCGGAACCGGGGGCGATCTGCACTACGCCACCGAGCTTGTCAAGTTCATTCGTCAGCAGTTCGGGGACAAATTCACCATCGGAGTCGCCGGCTCTCCTGAGGGTCATATTCAGTGCCGCAGCATCAAGGCGGACATCTCCTTCCTCAAGCAGAAGCAGGACGAGGGCGCCAATTTCATTATGACCCAGCTTTGCTGGGATATGGATCAATTCCGCTGGTGGATGGACGCTATCCGCAAAGCGGGCGTTATTTTGCCTGTGGACGTGGGTATTATGCCCGTGTTGGATGCCAGAGCCACCATCAACATGGCCCTCTCCCGCAACGGCTGCGTTCTGCCCAGGGAGCTCAGCGTCCTTATCAGCAAATACTGGACGTTCCCCGATCCCTTCTCCGCCGATGCGGAGCCGAAGGATGCCAAATCCGATGCCGAATACGCCAAGAAAAAGGCGGACTTCAAAGAAGCCGGCATAGAGTACACGATTAAGCTCCTCGACGAGTATCGTGTCAGCGGCATCAGCGGAATCCATCTGTATGCGCTCAATAAGTATGATGACGTTGCGAGAATAGTCGCAGAGTCAGGAATCAAAGATCAGTAATTCAGGCAGTAGATAGATAGTAGGTGATAAGTGACTGACCTGTTAAGTGTTGCAAAACTACTTGTTCACTTGCGTATTTGGACTCTTATTCCTGTTTTACCTTGCAAAACTAGGCAGTTTACTTAATACCTACTACTTTTTACTCAATACCTAAGCAGTGAGGCTGGCACGAGGCTTTAGGGCGCCCTGATCTTAAGCAGTTCAAGCTTGATGAGGCCAACGCCCGCTTTTTCCTGTCCAAGCTTGGCTGGCTGCGGCGTTTCAAAAGCTGCGACATAAAAGGCGTCTTCAAAATCATCACCATCTCGGTTTGAGCGGACAGCTGTTGCTTCTCCGCTCAAACAGAGCGGGAGGTCCCCGTCCCCGAGAAGCCTCAAGACCCCATGGTCGGAATCGATCGTGGGGTCTTGAGTTTCGCCTCCATGTCGAACGGGGAGTTCATCGAACCGCTCAACAGTTTCCACCGGCACGAAAAAAGTCTCAGTCGGTCAACACGTATTTTCAAAAATACATCAATTTCCCTAAGAGTTTATTTGAGACATTTTTTATTAGGCGGCTGTCCGGCGGCAATTTTCCAAGAAGCCGCAATGACATCCCGTTTAAATGCCTTCAGAAACGTTTAAAAATGGTTACAGCGGATTTCTCTCTGTTTTTTCTCCGGTGGAAAAATACGTAATTATAATAAAGGATATACTTTAAAATTATTTGAATTATTGTTATCTTGGGCATGGATACAGGAAGATGTAAAGCGGTTTCAATATTATAAACTGCTAGATCAGCTAAAAGTTCCAGAAAGTTTGCGTGCTTTTACGTTGTTTAAACATAGAATACTTGATAAAGCTATAAAAGAGATTAATGAAACAGAAAATTTGACGATAAAGTATAAAAAATATAAAATTGGTAAGTCAATAAGTGCAGTAGATTTTATTTATTAAAGGTTTCATCGAAAGTTCTAAGAAGGCGCTTGTTGTGGACTGCCGCGGTTGTGTGACGGTATGCAACGCTGGCGGCGCCAAAGAGGTAGGTATTTTAGCCTCATTGTTACGGTTAGACGCGCAAAAAGCCGGCAAAGAGTTGAAGGTTGACGAATTCACCCTTGAACGGCAATGCGACCCAGAATACATCGCTGAGCTATCCGAGCAGGTCGAGAAGAATTACGACGCCATCCTGTCTAAGGCCTGCTCCGTCGGGCCGCAGTTTTCGACCAGACGCCATCCCAAAGAGAAGATCTACCCATCGCTTAATGCCTGCTTTATCGGCGGCGCTCTTGCTCATGGCATTTGGGCCGATCATTGTCAGGCTTGCGGAAATTGCGTCATCCATAAATTCGGCGGCATGTGCCCCATAACTCGTTGCTCCAAGAGCCTGATGAACGGCCCTTGCGGCGGCTCGTCCAATGGCGTGTGCGAGATCAGCTAAGAAGTCGAGTGCGTCCGGCATCTAATCGCAACCAAGATGATGGAGGAAGGCAAATTAGGTGATCCTACGCCCCAACCCTTCAAAGATTGGTCAACCAGCCGTGATGGCGGCCCCAGAAAAGTCGTGCGGGAGGAGTTGGTGAAATGACCCGGGAAATCAAAACCAATAGTAGACTAGAAAAAGTGCTTGTTTCCGGCGCCTTCGCCGTCACCGGCGAGTTGGGACCGCCCCGCCACGCCAACCCTCACGAAGTTGAAGAGATCGCCGCCGGTATTTTGGCCCCAAAAGCAGGACTTGAAGCCAATATGCAGATGGTCTGCAGGGACAGAAACGCATCGCCATGCAGTCCGACATTTTGGGCGCTTATGCGTTAGGACTCAAAAATATCTTGGCGCTGTCCGGCGACCGCCAAAAATTCGACGACCACCCGCAGTCCAAAAACGTCTTCGATCTCGACTCGATCAATCTCATCCAAGCCATTAAGATGATGCGCGACGACGGCAAGCTTTTAAGCGGCCAGGAACTTCCTGAAGACGGACGTCCCAAGCTCTTTATCGGAGCCGCCTTCAATCCCTTTGCCGACCCTGAGGACTACCGAGTTCATCGAGTGGCCAAAAAAGTCGCCGCCGACGTGGACTTTCTGCAAAGCCAGTGCATCTACGATATGGACCGCTTCCGCCGTTTCATGGCTAAAGCCGTCGACATGGGCCTGACGGAACAATCCTATTTTTTAGTCGGCGTAACGCCCCTAAAAAACTTAGGCATGGCCAGGTATATGAAAAATAACGTGCCGGGCATCACCGTTCCGGACTCTTACATCAACCGCTTAAAAGGCGTCCCGAAAGACAAGCAGGCTGAAGAAGGCATCAAGACGGCCTGCGAGCAGATTGAAGAGTTTAAGCAAATGAAGGGCATCAGCGGAGTTCACTTGATGCTTATCGAGTGGGAACACATGGCGCCGACCATCGTCAAACTGGCGAACTTGGTTCCTCGACCGAAAGTCTAAATCTTCATCAGCGAGAGTAAAAAGCGGGGTTTTACCCCGCTTTTTATGCTGACGAGCCATAAACTGTCCCAATTACGACGCCGTCATGCATTAAATCACCAGCTGCAACACCGACGGCCATCCTTACTATGATGGAAGCCGAGTCCCACTGCCGCGAAAAATGGTGCAGCGAAAGACGGAAAGGCGAAAGGCGACGTAACGTGGCGGCTTTTTCGCTGGCCTGCGCAGTTGGCGATGCGGCGGCGACTGAATATGCCGCCGGTCGATCATAAATTCCATTTACCTTTTAGAAGCTTGGGAGCATACTTACGTCATAACTTTTTAGTTGTAATTCAATTCGGCTTGGAGTATAATTTGCTCGTAATTTCTCACTTGTCTTGACTTTTTGCGAGCGTTGAATTTTCCCATGAGGGTCGGAGGACGCTTCTACTTGCTTGTTTACTACGTTTTCACCCAACCTCAAGGGGAAAACTAGCGCAAAATCATCCAAAAAACTATGATGCTCGCAAGGGCCACTTAAAGCCTAAGAGCCGTTTGAGGTCCAGAGACTGGATATCTACCTATTGCCCTGATTAATAAGGGATTGAGACTGAATAATCTTGAGGTTTTATCACTACAATATCATCTACATATTGCCCTGATTAATAAGGGATTGAGACGATACAGCAAGGCTTTTTATGCTTGTCCAAAACAAACCTACTTATGCCCTGATTAATAAGGGATTGAGACC
>JAISZP010000067.1 GCA_031269135.1 Deltaproteobacteria bacterium
AAAAACGACGGCGGAAGGGTCGGCCAAAAACAACCGAGGACCGGTTAAATCGGTGTCGGTATCTTGGTAGAGCTTCAAAAATCCGGTTCGAGCCAGTTCCAATATGGCCAAGAAACTTAGCGCCAATTCAAAGCAGTTGGCCGTGTCGTTTATCAAGTCCTTGAAATGCGCGGTTTTGCAGTCTCTAAGAAACTGACGGATCTCTTCCAATTTCTCGCCGAGCGTCTTTGTTTCCACCAGATAGCTTAAGGTCAAGCCGTCGGATGCTCTCTTTCCGGCAAGCCTGCTCCAGGCGTCGACAAGTTCGAAGATGGTGCTCTTGGCCAACGGCGCCTCAGCCGGTCCGGGCTCCTCGATATACTCTATCCGCGATTGTCCCGCGCTCCCGCTTAAGAAGACGTCTCTATCGAGAAGCAGCCTGGAGCCGAGGGATTCGGCCGCCATTTGATAGGCCGCATATTCCAACAGCGGAACGACTAATTCCTGCCTAGGATCTATGACGGCGTCGCCGTCTTGGTCTTCGGAATTTTGGGGCAACAGCATCCGAGATTTTATGTGCGTCAGAGTCGCCGCCATGATTAGAAAATCGCTGGCCACATCCAAGTTGAAAGACTCCATCAGACCGAGGTAATCTAGATACTGGGCGGTGATTAGCGAAATAGGGATGTCGTTGATATCCACTTCGTTTTTCTTTATGAGATGAAGCAGCAGATCTAATGGACCTTCATAAATATTTAATTTTAATATTAATTCATTATCCATAAATTAATTTCCATTATTAATATCATTATATATGAAAAGACATGCAAATTACAAACTTATTTATCAAATTATCATCACAAGCACTTGAGCAATTTTCATTAGAATATAACTAAAAACATCAAAATATATCAACAGCATCAGAACAATAAAAAACACTATCTGAAAACGGACCATTGCGGCTGATATTTTATGAGGGACAAAAAAAGACAACACCTTAAAACCGTCTAAAGGCGGAATTGGGAAGAGATTGAAGACGGCTAATCCCAAATTAAGGAAAATACTGGTGATTATCATCATTTCAAGGGGTTCTATGATGGACGGCGATAAAAGCTTCGCCAACGAGACGAACGGCTCTCCTGGGCCTAATATCTTAGGAGGGACGGCCAAGACGGCCAGAAAGATTAGGGCTAAGCAAAAATTGGCGACCGGTCCGGCGATGGCGACAATGGCCATGTCTTGAGCAGGCTTCTTAAAATTTGAAGGGTTCACCGGAATCGGTTTTGCCCAGCCGATGAAGCCGGTCACCAACAACACTAAAGTCCCGACGACGTCCAAGTGAACCAACGGGTTCAGCGAGAGCCTGCCTAACTGTCGGGATGTATCGTCGCCCTTCTTCCAGGCCATCCAGCCGTGGGCATATTCGTGCATAGTCACGGCCAACAGCAGGGGGGGCGCGGCCAAGAGAAAAGATTGGATCTTGTCGGCGGTGAAAAAAGCGAACATCGGGTACCTGTAGTAGTCTATCGACTAATTCTATCGACTAATTCTATCGATTAATTTCCATCGACTAAATTTCTTTCGACTAATCGCGCTCAAGTTCGGCTAAAACCAAAGAGCAACTAAGCCGAGGCGGAAAGTGAAGACGTAAAGGCGTAAGGCCGTTAGCGCGCGCCGCGTCAATCATGGTTGAAAGTCTTCGTCTGGGCCACGACAGGAGCAAGTGTCCCCCTGAGCGAAGCAGCCCGTAAGCCGCCGCAAAAAGCTCTCGAACATCGCCGAGTTCTTCGTGCCTGGCCTTGTGCCGACCTTCCGTCGAAAGGCCGCTGGAGCCTATTGGAAAATATGGCGGGTTAACCATAATGAGGTCTAAAGGCCCGTTAAAATGCTCTCTGCTCAAGTTTCGCCAATCGTTCCAGATCTGATGAAACTCGGCGGCCTCTTGATGAAGGATTTTATGTCTCTTTATATTTTCCTCCAAGCTGTTTTTGTAGAGTTCCGACGCTTCTACGAAATATAACCGCTCCAAGCCTTTTAGTCGTCCCAGAGTCAGCGCTTCCAAGCCCACCACCCCGCTGCCTGCGCCCAGATCGGCCGCCTGGCCGAAAAGGCTGGGCGGAGCAAAACCGGCGAGCAGGATGCTGTCTTGGGTGAAGCGATACCCGCCCTCGGGCTGGAGGTAATCGGCGTTCATAAAATTTCCCCAAGCAAACTCCTTGGCCTCAGCTGAGGGTCTATTGAAAATCTCTCCGGGTCTAAGCCCATCACCCCACGATGTTGGGGTATGCTCTAGATTGATCCGCAATATATATACCACAATCGCCGTTTTTTTTAAAGAATGACCTAAACTCAGTTCTGAGTAGAAAAGGCGAAATTATTCAAATAATGGCCCAGATATCCGCTAATTCAACAAAAAGGCTGATAAAAAAGCCAATAAAAAAGATAGTCGGCGCCCAGAGGGGTAGATATTTCTTATCCCCTTCCCTCCTGCGTCAATGGTTGCATCCGACGCTGCATCCGCAGTTTCATCCGCCTCTGTTTGCGGAGTTGTTTGCGCAGTTGCATCCGCAGCCATATCCGCAGTCGGGCGTCCGGCGCAGCTTTGCCTACCATCCGAAACTACCTGCATAGCAGTGAAGTCATTAGGCCTCGCACCCGCAGCAGGTTATCCAGCCAATTTCGTCCCACAGCCAATGGCCGGCCATGATTAAACCGAAAATTTTGCCGATATTCCAATGCCATATGCTCAAAATACAATTTTTGCTTGCAAGTGGCTTACTATAAGCCCGCAGCTGAAAAATTCGGCGGCTTTGCCGCTGTTTTTTTTGGATTTCATCTCTATGTTTTCGGCTAGCCCTACTGGGATCTAAACAATCGCTGCGGCAATTTTACTACTTTATTCAACAGCCTGTGTGTGTTATAAAAGAACTTTCCAGGAATCGAGCACACTTAACGCCAATAGCTCTTAGACGTTTTATTGCTAACTTTAGGTTACTCAGCTGCATTATGACTTGCAACAATTTGGATCTGTATGAATAAAGACATCTTCATCAAAGAGATAAAAGGTCACGCCTCCGGCCAAGAAATAAAAACCATCGTGGCGGTTTTCAGCCAGAGTCAGGGAAAAACCGTCAGAGGCACGACATACTTGAATCTTGAACTCGGAGATCGCACCGGCCGAATCAACGCGAAACTCTGGGACGCGACGGAATCGTCAGCGGCCGATTTGATTGAGGGTTCCGTCGTTTTTATTCACGCCCGCCTGGAAAGCTATAAAGGCCAACCTCAACTTAACATCTTAGAGGCGACGCCGTTAACGCAGGAGCAATATAAAGAAGAAGATTTTTTTCGAACGAGCGCGGTCCCTGTCTCGACAATGAAGGCTCAACTCCAAGAATTGATCGATTCCATTGAAGATCCTCACTTGCGTCGATTGGTCGGCGCCGCCCTCAGCGACCCCAGATCAGAACTCTTTTTTTCCTTGCCGGCCGCTAAAACCATTCACCACGCCTACTTTGGCGGTCTTTTGGAACATTCTCTGTCTGTAGCCCGCCAGTGCGCCTTTTTCGCCGAACTGTACGGTCCGATCCTTCGGCGGGATTTGCTCCTGGCCGGGGCGATACTCCACGACTTGGGAAAATGCTTTGAGCTGTCGAAAGCTCCAACCACTCAATACACCAACCAAGGGCGGCTTTTGGGTCACATAGCGATGGGGCCGATTTTTCTGGAGAAAATCGCCTCGACCATCAAAGGGTTCCCTGATGAAAAGCTCCTGCTGTTGCAGCATTTGATGCTGGCGCACCATGGCGAGTTGGAAAAAGGCTCTCCAGTCACTCCAAAACTCCTGGAAGCGGTCGTTCTCCATTATGCCGACGAGCTGGACGCCAGAATCAGCACTATAGAAAATTTCATTCAAACCTCCGCCGACGGTCGGGATGGACCCTGGACCAATTATAACAACAAACTCGGCAGCCACTTTATGGCG
>JAISZP010000068.1 GCA_031269135.1 Deltaproteobacteria bacterium
CGCCCAAGTCCCGGTTTTTTTTATTTAATTTTCCCCCTCTATCGCTTCTCTTGTGCGCTCCTCTCTTGCCTTCCTTTTTTGGTCCTCCTTTCCGTCCCTCCTTTTCATTCTTGCCTTCTACCCGCCTTTTAGTCTTGTTTTTTCGTCTTGGCCTCAAACTCGATCGAACTGATATATCCCTTATATTATTTATTTGCTGGTTTAAGCATGTTTTTGTTTGGCATTTTGCAAATTTTTCAGTATTTAAAATTGCTGATACATACCTAATGCGCTGCTTTAAATGTTGAATTATGACGATTTTCTAGAGGTGAATCATAATCGTCTTGATTGCCTTAAAGTTTAGCTGGGGCCATGTTTTGGTCATTTACCGTCTTGGTCATTCAACGTCTTGGTTGTTTGACGTTTTTGGCTTTTTCAAAGTTCGGCTATTTTAAAGACAAGCAAACATGTGCTACCCTTAAGGAGAATCAAGATCTAAAAAAGCGCGGTTGGTTTGCCGGACCGTTCATCGTCAATTTATGAGAAAAATCGTTGATTTACTGGAAAAATCGAGCGGCATGAAGATCAGGACCATCATTGGAACGACTTTCCAATGCCGACTCGCAAAGCGCCTTAAGCTTTGGTTTTGGACCGTCTCGGCAGTTCGCTCTTTTGGGGCGCCTATGAGACGACTTCGTTAAACATATGAATTTATTGAATAATTTAGACGATTATATGTTCAAACTTTAGTTAAGCAAGCATCATTTAGCTAATCGGCGTCTTAGCAGGCAGGCTTCGGCTCGGCGGCCTTTTAAACAAATCTTCCGATTTTCTGTGGGCGAATTTAAAAAAATGACAGTAGTGCTTGAAACTTTCGGCTTAACCAAACGCTATGGGCGCGACACAGTGGTGGACCACTTGGATCTGTCCGTCGAAAAAGGTGAGATTTTTGGTTTTTTGGGTCCCAATGGGGCCGGAAAGACGACCACCATTTTGATGATGTTGGGTCTAAGCGAACCCAGCGAGGGTCGCTCTTTGGTTTTGGGTGAAGATCCCATAAAATCGCCTCTCAAAGTTAAGGCCAATGTCGGCTACCTGGCTGAAAACATGGGCGTTTACCCCGATCTGACCGCTCGTGAAAACCTCTCCTTCATCGCTCAATTAAATAGCCTAAAAAATTCCAATCCGATCGTCGATGAGATGCTTGCCCTGGTGGGACTGACTCAGGCGGCCGATAAAAAGGCGGGGACCTTCTCCAGAGGGATGCGTCAACGTCTGGGACTGGCGGAGGTCTTGTTGAAAAGCCCCAAGCTGGTGTTCTTGGACGAGCCTACTTTAGGTTTGGACCCTGACGGCATCGCCGTCATGTTGGAGCTCATCGAAAGGCTCCCCAGGGAAATGGGGCTTACGGTGATATTGTGCTCGCACTTGCTCCACTTGGTCTCGCGAGTCGCTAAAAGAGTAGGCATTTTGGACAGAGGCCGCTTGCTGGCCTTGGGAACGGTGGAGCAGCTGGCGCAAGAAAGAGGACTCGCGCCGGATTTGGAGCTGATCTACCGCTGTTGTTTTAGAGAACCGGCGGTCGCGGAGGGCCTTGATGCGCGCAATCATTAGAAAAGAATTGGCCGATCATTTCGGGTCCACAAGGTTTATGCTTTTAATGGCCCTGATCTTCATGGCGGCCTTTCTGGGCGCTTATTTAGCCGGAAACGGCGTCCGGGAAATTCTCGCCGGCGGCGCTAGTTCCCACTTGGCGGACCGAACGTTTCTTCTCATTTTTACCGCTCCGGGAATCTTATTGTCGCTGGTGTCTTTTCTCGCTCTTTTAGGACCGATGGTCGGCTTGGTTTTAGGTTTCGACGCCATAAACCGAGAGCGAAATCAAGGAACTCTCTCAAAGATCCTCTCCCAACCCATCTACCGCGACGAGGTCATTTTAGGCAAATACATCGCCGGTTTTCTCACCATCGCCATTCTTTTGACCGCTTTAATGCTCTTATTGATTGGAATCGGTCTGATAGGGGTGGGCTTGGTCCCTACGGGCAATGAAATCTTGCGCTTGGTCATCTTTTGGTTGATTAGCCTCGTGTACTTGGGCTTCTGGTTAGGCGCGGCCATCTTGCTGTCGATCATTTTCCGATCGGTTGCCACTTCCGCCCTGGCCTCGGCCGCTCTTTGGATTTTTCTCAGTTTTTTCGTCCCGATTCTCGGTCAGGCCACAGCGACCGCCGTCGTTCCCATAGACGACCCCTCTCGTCCGAGGGCCGAAGAATTGGCCGCTTACGACCGAGTCGGTCGCCTGGTCACTTTAGCCTCGCCCCCATCGATGTACAGCGAGGCGGCCTCCATAATTTTAGACCCGACCCACCGCGGCAGCGAACAAAATCTGAAGCTCTCCACCATGAGCAGGCTCGACCAATTTCTCTTAAATAGATTTCAAGGGATTTTGTCAATTTCTCAATCGCTGATCCTTGTCATTCCGGACTTGCTGGTGCTGATCACTTTTGCGGTGGGCACTTTCATCTTGTCATACATAGCCTTTGTCAAACAGGAAGTTAGGGCCGTTTAAGCGCGGCGGCCTTGTCGGAACCTACCGATTTTGTCAGTTAAAATTAAAGACTTGACAAATCCCCAGCTTTGGGTATATGCTTGTTGCAATACCTGCGTAGACTAAACGGTGTGATGTTAAGAAAAATTGAATTTTAGCCGAAACTCTCTTTGGCCTAATATTCGAATTTCACTAAACAAATTTAAAATAGCTACCGGAGTATTCAAGAAAATTCGCTTTTTTTTATCGACTTGTCGAAAATTGACCAGAATTAAGTTTGGCGTTTTTTCTCAATGAGCGAATTTTCCAGGTCGGCGATGATTCTAGATGTTTGATAAATCTGGATAAGTTTGTCGGTCGGCTTTGAAAAAGTAGGCGATAATTTCTCATTTTTAGTGCGCGGCTTGCGGAAACAAGCTGCAAAAAGCCAAACAAGCTGCGGAAAGCTAAACAAGTCTGAAAACTAAACAAGCTGCAAAAAACTAATTTACCTCTTCGGTCTGCCGGAAAGCCGCGCGAGCTTGCCGGCGGGTGGTTCGCAACGAAAATCAATCGTCTACTAAACCGAAATCTTCCTGCTTTCTAGAGGAAGATTTGTAATCTGAGGTAAAACTTATTTCTGCGGTAGAACTTGTTGCGGACGCCTGTCGCTTTCATCGACGAAATATGACGTCGTCATAAAAATAAAATTTATAAAGATAAAATTTATAGAGCCATCGGTTTTAAAATAGGTTCTTATTTTCAACAGCGCCTCACAACTGTTGAATCATTGTTTCTCATACAGTTATCAGTTCTTTAAAACTACAGTTCCCCGGGTTGCGAAGGCAACACTCCACGCTTAAGCCGGTGAAGGCTGAGGCGAGGACGACTCTTGACAGAGGCCGATGGCCCAATAAAGGCAGGCCAGTATTTTTTCCGGAGGTGGATTTTGTCATTCCAAGTCAATACCGTTAAGTACACCGGTAAAGTTAATGAAACTCCCCTAGGAGTCAAAAAAGTTATCATCGGCGGCCAAGGAGCCTATGCTTTCCATGACTTCGAGGGTTCCATCCCAAACAAGCCCAAACTAGGAATTCAAGTTTGGGACACCAATCCTGGTGAGGCTTATGAGGGCCCACTAGCTGAAGCTTTCGCCGGCGTATTAGACGATCCAGGCCTATGGGCTAAAAAAGCCGTTGAATATGGCGCGGATCTCATATCTCTTCACCTCAAAAGTTCCGATCCCAACGATAAGAATACTGGTCCGGCCGAGGCTATCGCGGCCACCCAAAAAGTGGTGGACGCCGTCGATGTCCCGGTGGTCGTTTTCGGCGTCGACAATACCGACAAAGACAAAGACACCCTTTCCGCGATAGCTGAAAAGTTTTCCGGAAAGAATTTAATCTTAGGGCCCGTGACCGATAAAAACTATAAAGCCATTGGGGCCCAGGCCCTCGGCTACGGTCACAGCGTTATAGCCCGTACGCCCATAGACGTGAACTTGGCCAAGCAGCTCAACATCCTTCTTATGGACTTAGGCATGACGCCGGACAAGATCCTAATCGATCCCAACACCGGCGGACTAGGTTACGGAATGGAGTACTGCTACTCCGTTATGGAACGTATTCAAATGGCGGCTTTGATCCAACAGGACGACAAGCTCCAGCAGCCCATCATAAACATATTGGGCGAGGAGATCTGGAAGACCAAGGAAGCCCACCAACCAACTTCCGATTACCCGACCCTGGGCGAACGCACTTGCCGCGGCGTCCTCATGGAAGTGACTGAAGCAGTGGCTCTACTGTCGGCTGGTTCCAGCCTGCTTAT
>JAISZP010000354.1 GCA_031269135.1 Deltaproteobacteria bacterium
CGAGCAGTCAATCAAGCAGTATATCGGGCAATCGACCGAGCACCAGACCGAGTAATCGACCGAGCAATCTATCAAGCCCCCGACCGAGCAGACGCGCCATCCGCTCCGCCGGATGTCGCGACGGAAATCAAGTTTAAAGATTGACCTGTCTGAACGTAATGATTAGCCTGAGCGCAACGCTTTTTCGAACGTGACGATTTACCGAATTCAACGATTTTCCGAATTCAACGCTTTGAATGCCGGAGTTTGGGGAAAACGTTGATGAAATTGGTCGAAATGTAAAGAGCTGCAGCTAAGGCTTTGAAACGACGGCGTTTATGCCGGCGGCGGCGCTCGCGTTTGGAGGGTCGCCGCTGCAATGCTTTGACAACTCTTGACAAAGAAGCGCATTCAAGCTAGATTAAATTACAGGAAAGCGTTCCATCCTGCTTTCCGTTTTGCCCGACAAAAAATTGGCAGTCGAAATTTTAAAACGACTCTTTTCAAAAGCGTCGCTTTTTTCGATGGTTGCAGCTTCAATTGGCTTAGCGCGATTCTATTTTAAAAAAGCTTGGATTTAGCGGTTAGTCGGTCAAAAATCGTCTCAGCTCACTGATTGTCTCAGCTTACGGTCTAGCCTAGCCTAGCCTAGCCTAGCTAAGCTTAGTCTCGTTTAGTCTAGCCAGGTTTAGTCTGGTCTAGTTTACGGCATTGTTTTTACGGCTCTTTCATCGGCTCTAAATATGGCTGCGTTGTCGCCGCTCATGAAATCGATCAGATACGACTGGATTCGTCAGTTAAGGCTCATTATTCTCCGCTTGACGGCCAGGAGTTCTTTGAGGTGGATCCTATGACCTGTCCTGAGTTAGACTGGCTCACCGATCCCGTCAGGCGTCTTGACAAAAAAAACTCTTTCGACGCCTCTTTAGTGATGGGGACCGCCAACTTTAACCGCAATACAGGACGCCCCGAACGCCTACATCCGCCCTTCAGCCAGTTCATCGACCAGGGTACGGGCTTGATACGCACAGACATGCTCAGACCAAGAAACTGCCCGGTCTGCAGCTCCCCACCGGGACCTGGTTTGTTCGTCAAAGACGGCTTTAGGCATGTTCGTTGCCCGCAGTGCGATCTTATCTACGTCAGCCTTATTCTACGCGAAGATTTGATGATCAAGTTCTGGCGCGAGGAGCTGTCTTGGCGGCAAGTGCTGATGAGCGCCCCTCAGGTCGAACTCGATTCAAAGAAATATGATTATGGATTGGATCTGGTCTCCGCCCACGTTCCCAACCGCAAAGTTTTAGACATCGGCACCGGCACCGGCGCCTTTTTAAAGACCGCCGTCGCCAGAGGTTGGGACGCCACCGGTTTGGAACTCAACGTCGAATCGGTCGAAAACCTTTTGAAAGAGGGTATGAGGATAATCGTCAAACCCTTGGAGATATCCGATCTTTCTTCTCACAGTTTCGATCTTGTAACCCTCTGGGAGGTCTTGGAGCACCTGGCCGACCCGGCTTTGGTCCTGGCCCAAGCCAGACGCCTGTTGACTCGTCAGGGCTTGTTGCTGATTCTGGTCCCCAACTCCGGATCGCTGGTGACGAGAGTATTGCATGAAAAAAGCAATACTTTCGGGGGACATTCCCACCTCAACCACTTCAACCTTAAATCAATCACCTCCCTGTTGAATAGCCTTCACTACGAGATCGTCGAGCTTGAGACCGTCATCACCGAACTTGGAACCATCAATAATCATCTGAATTTTCAAGACCCCTACCTTGGGGACGCTCCCCCCTTCTTCAGCGTTTTGACCCCTGAGTTCATACACGACAACCTGCTGGGCAGCCGCCTCATGATCTTGGCTCGCCCAAGCGATAAAAAAAGTGTCGGCGCACCCTCACAAACTCCTCTCCCTTCCAACGAGGCCGCAATATGACCTTGGCGATCATTCCGGCCAGAGGCGGCTCGAAGGGGGTCAAGAGGAAAAACATAAGACCCATCGCCGGGCACCCTTTGATCGCCTGGACTATTTCCGCCGCCATCAATTCCAGCCGAATCGACAAGATCATAGTCTCGACCGAAGACGCCGAGATAGCGGCCATCAGCGAGCGTTACGGCGCTTCGGTCTTAAAGCGCCCTGAAGAACTCGCCAGAGACGACAGCACCACCAGAGACGTCTTGGCTCACGTTTTAAGCGAAATCCCGAATTGCGACGATCCTATCGTGCTTTTGCAGGCCACCAGCCCCATTAGACGCTCAGGACTCATCGACGCGGTCATCGTCGCCTTTGGTCATGCAGATTGGGATTCGATGGCTACCGGAAGCATGCAGCTGCAGTACCCGCCTCACGGCACGGAACATCGTAGGCAAGACGTCAAATCCGTATTCATCAACGATGGAAGCGTAATCGCCTTTAAGAGAGAAAACCTTAGGAGAAAGAGCCTGTTTGGACCCAAAGCCGGCACTATGACCACCAGCCGTGAGGAAAACATCGATATCGACGATGAATTCGATTTCTGGCTGGCTGAAAAGGTCATCGAAAAAGGCTTAAGCGAAAAGTGGCTCTTCGAGCCTGTCAAAGCTTCATGAAAAATGCGATTTCTCATAGACGTCGTCTTGCCCATAGACGTCGTTTTGCGAATAGGCTGGCTATCTTAGCGTTCGTCGTTCTTACCTTGGCATTTCCCAAAATCGGTTTTTCGGCCGCCATCACCGAGATCTTTCTACTGATCCCTCCGGAGCAGGCCAAGGGCCTGACCAGCAGCATACGCCGCGAACTTTTGACCTTAACCGGCCAAGGCTCCAGCGGCTATTCCGCGCCCAGCAGGGAAGGGTACTGGGTGGAAATTCACAGCGACAGCGCCATGACCCTGTTCGGCATATCCCAGGCCCCGGTGGTCTACAAAACCTTTCCAACCAACAAAGGCTGGCAGCTCCTAGCCATCTGCCGCAGCCGACAGACCCACGGTCCGGCTAAAGACTGGCAAATTCCCCACGAGACTCCTCTGGATTTAGTTCTGTATCTGATAAGCCCCACCAATGATTTAATCCGGGCCTATACCGAAGATTACCTGCCTAAGATATCTGTTTTGGATTTCGTCACCTTAGACACCATTACAGACCGAAGGGCTGTTTTGGATTTAGAGGTCATCGACGAAACGTTTTACGCGGACTGCTTGACATGCCACGCCTCGGTCCAAGACCCGGTCGCCTTGGATATCTTGACCGTCACCACCATCAACGGCCACTCCTGCTCGCACTTCATGTCCCAATTCAAGCTGTTGCCGCTGAAATGGAACGGGGAATATTTCACAAAACCCTACGACCGGGCTGATGTCTACGATGAGCCAAGAAAAGAAAAAACCACTAAAAAGGGACTCTACTACAATGAGCCGGGCAGCTAGGAAAACAGAGGCTAGAAAAACAGCGGTTAGGAAAACAGCAGCTTGGCGGCGAGATGACTAGACGACATAGA
>JAISZP010000124.1 GCA_031269135.1 Deltaproteobacteria bacterium
CGAAAACAACCTCAAAACATGGGAAGAGCTAAGAATAGAGTTTGCGACGAATCATTTTCGGATTCTCTCTCAGGGCGGGCTTCAAAACGGTTTGATTTTGACTCCATCGTCCGGAAGACTCACTCAGGCCGCCGTCGGCAACTCCTCTCGCTGGTACTCTGATTTCAAACGATTTCATCTTTCCTGCTATTATAATTCTTTGAGAGTTTACGCCAACCGCATCGCCCACTCTGATGATTTGGGCGATTTAGGCAAGTCTCTGCAAGTTCTGCTGGACAAGTCCGATTCCCAGCCGCTTTCTTGGTTTTCAAAAGCTCTGCTCCCTTATCAAGATCAGATTGACCAAATCATCGCCAACAAAAACGCCGCCATTCGTCAGGAGATAAAGAGCGCCTTTCAAAAACACGCCGACTACGCTCCAAACTTCATCGACGGCTTGGTATCCATCAACCAAGATCTTAAAGTCAAGAGCGCCGTTAAAGAGGCCTCGAAAGAGAGATTCAAGGCGGAGGCTTTCAGGATTTACACCGAATCGGTCTTAGAACAGGCCAGCGCCTTAGCCGCCGGCAAAACTCTGCCCCAGCAGTCTCGAAGCGGCCAGGTAGTGGCTTGGCTGGGCGGCGGAAGACTTCCCAGCGCCGCCAATCTGCAAGCTCTGGGAGCGGATCTTGCGCTAGTTAAAGCGCTTAAAAGGTTTCACTCCAGCACTAAAAATTTTCTTAACGGCTACTTTGACCTGATAGTCGACGATTACCTTTACTTTAGGCGCTCCAACCGACTTTGGTATAACCCCAGCCAAGGGGGAGTTCGTCAGGTGGAAGGCTTGGAAGTCGACTTGATGTTGCTCGCCTTTTTGGAAGAAGGCTCGGATCTGTTGAAGTGCGATTTTAAAATCCCTAAAACAGTCGCTAGAAATTGGTCGCTGGCCAATCACGAATTTTTACTGAGAAATCAAATCTTTGTTGATGAGGTTTCCGACTTTTCGCCGGTTCAGCTCAAATGCCTTCAAGCTCTATCCCATCCTGCTTATGGCGCCGTCAGCGCCGCCGGCGACTTGGAGTCGAGAATAACTCCCTGGGGAGTAAACTCGGTGGACGATCTGCAGTGGGCCATCCCTAAGCCCAAACTGGCGGAACTGTCGGTAAACTACCGTCAGAGCAGGCAGTTAGTGGAGTTGACCGATACGCTTTCAGGATCCAATGGAGAGCGCTACACCTCTTCATACTACGATGTCCATGGAGTTCAGACGGTAGTAGCCGAAAAATGCGCCGATTTGTACAATACCGCCTTTTGGCTCACTGAACGCATCTGGGAGATTAAAGAAAGGTGCGGACAATTGCCCTCCGTCGCGGTGGTGGTCAGTTCCAACAGTCAGATAGCTCCGCTGACGGAAGCCTTAAACAAAGCGCTGACGCACCATAGTCTTAAAGCCGTGCCCTGCCGTCCCGGTCAACCCCTTGGCCGCACAAACGACATAAGAGTCATAGCCATAGACCAAATAAGAGGTTTGGAGTTCGAGGCCCTCTTTTTAGTGAATGCCGCCGATCTTCTAAGTCGCCCAAATTTTAGAATGCTTTTCTATTTGGCGGCTTCAAGAGCGGTGAGCTACTTCGGCTTGACTTTTAAGGACACAATGCCGGTGGAGTTTGACGGTATAGCCGGCGGTTTAGTGGCCTCCGATTGGACTCAAATCGAGGTGCCGCTGGAGACTCTTAACATTTAGCCGGAAATGGTCGTAAAGAAACACTCTGTGCGAAAGAGACGATTCAACCTTTATTTCACCAACTTTTCGGTGGCGAATATGAAGCTTATGGCTCTTGTTTTTTCGGTTATGGCTTTGCTGTTGGTTATGTCGTCCTCGCTTTTCGCCGAAGAATACACCAACAGTTTGGGAATGGAATTCGTCCGCATCCCCGCTGGTTCCTTTGAAATGGGAGACGACCAGAGCATGGACCCGAACGCTTTTGGGCAGAGCCAAGACGAACTCCCTCTGCACACAGTCGTTATTTCGCAAGACTTTTTTATCGGAAAGCACGAGGTGACTCAGGCCCAGTGGGAAGCGGCTATGGGTTCCAATCCGAGCTATTTTGAAGGAAAAAACAAACCGGTGGATTCCATCTCCTGGGATCAAGCTCAGGAATTTATTCTGAAACTTAACCAGAAGGAAGAAACGGATCGTTACCGACTACCCACCGAGGCCGAATGGGAATACGCCGTTAGGGCGGGCACTAAAGGCGCTTATTTTTTCGCTGACCAATCCGCTGACCCAGAGAACTTAAAAGATTACGCTTGGCTTGTCGACAACTCCGATGATAAAACTCGCGATGTGGGCGAAAAATCGCCGAACCCATGGGGATTATATGACGTGTATGGCAACGTAAGCGAATGGGTCGCCGACTGGTATGACGAAACGTACTACGCCTCCTCTCCCGAAACTGACCCCAAGGGTCCGGACAAAGGCTGGATGCGGGTCGCCAGAGGCGGATCTTGGAACTCCTACGCCGCTTTTTGCCGTTCGCAAAGGAGGAGCTTTCTTCAACCAGACTCTCAAAGCAAAACTCTTGGAATGCGCCTCGTCTCAGATGTAAGATAATGCCGTAATCCTCGTTGCGGAAGATTGAAAACTAGATTTCGCCCTAAAAAAGTGCGCTGGTTAAAGTCCCTTTGCCTGAAAGCGAAGGTAAGTAAC
>JAISZP010000221.1 GCA_031269135.1 Deltaproteobacteria bacterium
CTTCCGATCTCTCCAGGCAAGTGGGTTTCGTCTTTCAGTTTCATCATCTGCTTGCCGAATTCGATGCCCTGGAAAACGTCTCTATGCCGGCCCGGATAGCGGGCCTGAGTCAACAAGAGGCGGAGAGTTCGGCTGAACCTTTGCTTGAGGCCGTCGGACTTTGGTCCAGGAGAAGGCACAGACCGGGCGCCCTCTCCGGCGGCGAACAGCAGAGAGTCGCCTTAGCCAGAGCCTTGGTGATGAATCCTTCCGTTTTATTGGCCGATGAACCAACCGGCAATCTTGAC
This sequence comes from Deltaproteobacteria bacterium, assembly GCA_031269135.1. Taxonomy (GTDB): domain Bacteria; phylum Desulfobacterota; class Desulfarculia; order Adiutricales; family Adiutricaceae; genus JAISZP01. The sequence goes on from JAISZP010000221.1 coordinate 288, forward strand.
GCCCACAGCGCCGCCATGGTGAACGATTTGATCTTGAAATTAGTCCACGAGAGGGCTCTGGCGGCGGTGGTAGTCACCCATAACGCTCACTTGGCCTCGATGATGGATGTGAAGATGGAATTGATCGAAGGACGACTGGTCGTCGCTTGATTTGGCGGAAGTTTAGCGCGCCTGCGCCGATATCTTCATATTTGATTTTTTATGTTTGATATTTTTTATGTTTGATGTTTTCAGATTTGATATTTTTAGCCCGATGTCGGATTTTAGCCTCTAATAGTTTGTTATGATGATGGCAGTCTGATGGAAACAAAAGCTATAGGTCGTTAGGTTATAGGTTGATGATTATAAATCATTAGATTATAGGTTATTGATTGCAGCTCATTGGATTATAAATCATTAATTATAAGTCGATGATGGTTGGATTTTCCTAAAATGTCAAGAAATAGTTAGTCGATATTTACCTAGTTAATGTTTTATCTGGTTAATGTTTTATCTGGTCGATATTTTGCCTGATTGATGTTTTTTTGGTCGATATTTCCTTGGTCAACATATCCCTTTGGTCAATGTTTTCCTTTTTGGAGAATGTATGCGCAAAAAATTACTCCTGATAGTCTTTGTCCTGGCCCTCTCGTTCCAGGCCAACGTCGCTTTTGGTCAAACCGACCAGAGAATCGCCGTCGCTCCTTTTCGCCTGCTGGGGGTGACCGGTCCTCAGCTTGAGCAACTGTCGAACTTGGCTAGGGGCTTATTGGACATATCGGTGAGCACTTTCCAGACCCAAGGATTCATACCTCTGGCCTTGAGCGGTCAGACTCTGAACTTGGACGACAGCGCCATCATCGCCCAGGCCCGCCAGCTCGGCGCCGATTTTCTGTATATGCCGACCATGACCAAGTCGGGCAACAATTACTCCATGAGCGCCCAGCTCTTGCCGATATCGCCCGGCCTTAAGGCCAGCGAAAGCATGACCGTCAGCACCACTTCCCCCGATGCTCTCGCTCAGACCGCCGAGAGGCTCATAATGATGGTCACAGACCATCTGTTCGGCACAGGCGCCAGGATAGTGTCGGTCGAAATAACAGGGAGCGGCATAGTCGATAACCAGGCCATCTTGAATTCCTTGAGAATTCGGCAAGGCGGCACTTACAACGAGGCGAAAGCCGCTTCCGACATCAAGCGCTTGCACTCGATGGGCTATTTTGAAAACGTGAGCGTGGAGACCACCGACGTTTCGGGGGGAAAGGCCGTACGCTTCATCGTGACCGAGCGTCCGCAAATAGGGGCGATCATCTACGAAGGAAACTCCAAGTTCGACGCTGAGGACTTGTCTGAAGTCGTCGGCATCAAGCTCTTGGACGTCGCCACCGAAGAGCATATAACCACCGCCGTCTCCAATTTGGAGAATTTTTACTCCGACAAAGGCTACCCTCTTGTTTCAATCACTCCTCAACTACGGCCAGGAGAAGATGGTCTGACTCAGTTGGTCTTCAACATCAGCGAAGGCGGTCGGATGTACATCGAAGACATAAGTTTCGAAGGCAACGACTTTTACTCCGACGGAAAACTTCGTCGCCAGATAGAAAGTTCCGAACGAAATTTCGTGACTTCCTGGCTGACCGGGTCAGGCAAGCTCAATCGCGAGCAGCTCAACAACGATTCTCAGGTCTTGGAGCAGTTTTACAACAATAACGGTTTTCTCCAGGCTAGGGTCGGAGAACCCGACGTGACCACCTCCGAAGACGGAGAGGGTTTCAACATCGTCTTTCCCGTCGTCGAGGGGCCGCGCTATATGGTGGGCGAGATCTCCATCGAAGGAGACATCTTGGAAGACGAAGATCCCGAGCAGCTTCTGGAACTGGTGGAATTGCGCGATGAAAAGTGGTTTAACCGCGAGCTTCTCCAAAACGACGTCAACCGTCTAAAGACCCACTACGCCGACAAAGGTTACGCGTACAACCAAGTTGATGTGGAGTTCGGCGACGTCGACAGCGAAGGGCGCTTGGCGGTCGCCATATACGTCATGCCCAGAACCCAGGTCTACTACGACAGGATAACCATCGTAGGCAACGAAAAGACCCGCGACAAGGTCATCCGTCGTCACTTGGAGGTCTCCGAAGGCGATCTGACCTCTTCGTCCAAGCTGTCGGAAAGTCAAGACAACTTGATGCGCAGTTCCTTCTTCGACGACGTCAACATCGTTCCGACCCCCACCAACGATCCCGATACGATGGATTTAAGGGTGGAAGTCAAAGAAAGACCAACCGGCTCTTTCCAGATCGGCGCCGGCTACAGCAACTACAACAGCATCTTTGGAGTCTTCAGGATCACCCAGGACAACCTCTTCGGCTACGGGCGCAGGATCTCCTTGGAGGCCAACGTCGGCAGCGAAAGCAACTATTTCGATCTCTCCTTCACCGACCCCTGGGTCGGGGACATACCTTTGATGGTCGGCATCGACGTCTTCAAGTACTATAACGAGTACGACTACTACCACAAAGATTCCCTCGGCGCCTCCATAAGAGCCGGTTATCCCGTATTTGAAGATTTCTACCTTACCGGCACTTACTCCTGGGAAGATGTGGACATAAGCGAAGTGAGCCTGGCCTCTTCCCGCTATCTGCAGGACATGATGGGAGCCAGCATCAACAGCACTTTCACCGTGTCGCTGAGACGCGACACCAGAAATCACTTTTTCCAGCCCACCGAAGGGTCTACGGCGAGACTGAGCTACACTATAGCTTCCGGTCTTTTGGGCGGCGACACCGCCTTTAACCGCTACGAAATCGAACTCGCCAAATGGCTCCCGATGCCGTTTTGGAAGGGGTCGGCCATTATGGGCCACGTGGAAGCCGGTTACGCGAAAGAGACCAAGACGAAAGGACTTCCGGTTTACGAAAAGTACATGTTGGGCGGCATAAACTCCATCCGCGGCTACGATTGGTACGACGTTTCCCCCAAGGACCCCATAACCAGGGAAAACATCGGCGGCGAGAAGATGTTGGTGATGAACTTCGAATTCACCTTTCCGCTCTTGCAGGAGTCCGGCTTGTTCGGGGTGCTGTTCTACGACATGGGCAACGTCTGGTCGAAAAATGACGACTGGAAATTTTCGGACCTAAGACGCAGCTACGGCGCCGGCATCAGATACCTCTCTCCGATGGGACCGCTGAGGATCGAATACGGCAAGGCTTTAGATCGCGAAGAGGGCGACCCTGCCGGTCGGTGGGAATTCACCATGGGGGCCATGTTTTAGCCCGGGCTTTGTTTAAATTAAATTTCGGGTTATTTTAAAGCTCTGTTTCATTTAAATTTTTGGTTTGATTTAAATCTCTGCTTCATTTAAATTTCTGCTTAAATTACATCTAATGCAATAGAAAAATATTTTTCGCTTAAAGCGATTTTTCAGGTAATAAAAAAGATGAAATTGCTCTTTGCAAAAACTCGGTCTGTTTTGGCCTTCTTGACTTTGACCTTGGCGTTGGCGTTGGCGTCGACCCTTGCGTCTACACTAGCCTTCGCGCCTGTTTCAATGGCCCAGGACGGCAGCGAGTACGCCAACCCCAGCGTCTTGATACCTGTGGATTTGACCGGCACTTTTAACCGCTTCAATATCGTCGTTCCGGATTTTCAGCCTTTAAAGCCCAGCGGCCGCGTCGACGAACGCAGCCAACAACTTCCCAAGCGTCTTTCCACGAACCTGGACATGACCGGTTACTTTCAACTGGTCGACCCCAGAGCCTCTCTGGAAGCGGATCCCAGAGCCGGTCTCAGCGAAGAAACTCCTTTCAACTACACCCCTTGGGCTCAAATCGGCGCTCAGTTTGTCATAAAAGGGGCCATAGAAGCCTCAAGTTCAAGCATTACTTTGGAACTGCGGCTCTTTGACGTCGCGACCGGTCAACAGAGATTGGCCAAGCGTTACAACGGCAGAGCCAAAGACGCCAGAAAAATGATCAACCGCTTCACCAACGACGTGATCTTAGCCGTCACTGGCGAGCCGGGGGTCTTTGGGACGCCGATCATCTTCGTCTCCGGAGAGAAATCCAATAAGAGCATAATGCTCACCGAACTTGGAAGCGATGAAGCCGAGACCTTAGCCGGCTCCAAGGGAGGACCCTCCACCCAGCCTGCTTTAGGGCCTGGAAACGTCACCGCCTGGACTCACCGAAACGGAAAGAAATGGGAACTCGTCTCTTCCGGCAGAGTAGTCCACTCGGGCGCCACCGTCTTATCTCCGGCCTTTAGGTATGACGGCGCTTTGGTTGCGGCTCTCTCAGGGCGCGTGAGCACCAACATCGCCATTTTTGAAGGAAGATCCGCCACTTTGATAACCAACGGCGGCGGCATCGAGGTCTCGCCGACTTTTTCCCCTGACGGGCGTATGGCTTACGTTTCCAATCAAGGGGGAGGCCCAGGAATTTACGTAAGTTCCGGGGGAGGCGGCGGGGTTAGGATATCCCCTTCCGGCGCCAGCACCGATCCTTCCTGGTCGCCGAAGGGCGATAAAATAGCCTTCGTCTACCGTGAAAGAGACATTTGCGTCGTAAATCCCGACGGCTCAGGTTTAGTGCAGTTGACTGGCGGGCAGGGCGTCAATCTTCACCCGAGTTTTTCCCCTGACGGCAGGATGATCGTCTTTTCAAGCAGCAGGGGAGGCCGCAACCAACTCTACATCATGAGCAGCAACGGAGACCGGCAGCAGCCGCTCATGCCGGATTTTCCCGGCAATCAAACCCTCCCGGCTTTCAGTCCAGATATGCCGGAGTAAGCTGACGTCATCTTTTTAAAAGGAGCCGAGTTTCAGGCTTGGCTCCTTTTTTTTGCGCCTTGGTTTTCTGATGTCTTAACCGATCTTTGTCGACAGGGGAAAACGTCGACAGGGGAAAACTTTGCAGACAGAGGAAAAATATTCTATAAAACCAAAAGGTCATAAATAATTTTTAAAATGTCTTATGTCCCCGCCTCCCTCCTTGCCCCGCTAAGAGGACGTAGGAAACGGGCAGAGGGTCCTTCGGGCTTTTTGATTCATCAATGGCGACGAGCTGTCAATCGCGAACGTCGATGCAGGCGGCGACTCCAACCATGGCCTCAGGAACGGCCTTTCAGCCGACGGGTGACTCGGTGGCGGCGGAAGTTTCGCTTCTTTGTTTGTTGAAGGGCAAGGTTCTCCACCAGGGAACGGTGTTGTTGAAGGAGGCGAGGACCTCTCTCTAAAATCTCGACGTCGGAGGTAGGATGCGGCGTCAGCCGACGCAAGGCGTTTTCTTATGCGTGGACCGCCGCAGGATACGCGCTCCTGCGGCGATCGACTTGTCGAGGTCGGCGAGAGGGTGGCGGCGCTGGTTTTTTCACGGAGACAAGGAAATCAAGACATCTTGATTTACAAGGGCCTCCAATAGAAAATCGTGCATCGGCGCATCCTTGCCCATGATAGGGAAGTCGCCTATATGATCGCCAAAGGCGACGAGACAGGGTGCGACATTGGTCGGGGCCGGCCAAGCCCATGAAGAGTTTTTTTATTTTTTCCCCTTCATCCGCGCAATCTCCGCGTCTCGTTTCTTAATCTTCTCTAATCGTTTCACTATCTCATCGGCTAGTTTCGCATGCTCATCGGCTAGATTTTTATTCCTCGGGTCTAGTTTCGCGCGCTCCGCATAGAGTTTCGTAATCTCCGCGTAGAGTTTCGCGCGCTCCGTGTAGAGTTTCGCAAGCTCAGCGTTTAGTTTCGCACGCTCAGCGTCTCGTTTCGCAAGCTCCGCGTTTTTTTCGGCAAGCTCTGCGGCTTGTTTAGCAAGCTCGCCTTGTAGTTTCACCCGTTCCTGGCGCAGGGCGAAATCCAGCCTCGACGCTTCATCGCTCAGGGCGTCGGCTCGCATACGCTCCAAAGCCTGAGCTCTTTCCTTATCCGTTATTGCGCGATTCGCGCTGCTAGCCTCTTGCATAACCGGCGCCTCCCTTTGCTTAATGAGACGTTATTGTTCTCGAGTGTTCGCCTCAAACAATTTGAGCCATATCTACAGCGGGTTTTCTTCGGCGACTTTTTCGGACAGTTTAGGCGGCTGTAGTGCCGCAAAGATATTTGGATCTTTTATTGTTTCTCGTCCAGCGTGGCGTCCAGCGTGGCGTGTAGCCGCGCATGTTCCGCGTCTAGTTTCGCATTCTCCGCGTTTAGTTTCGCATTCTCCGCATCTAGTTTCGCGCGCTCCTCAAAGAGTTTCGCATGTTCCGCGTCTAGTTTCGCACGCGCCGCATTTAGTTTCGCATTCTCCGAGTCAAGTTTCGCGCGTTCCGCGAAGAGTTTCGCGCGCTCCGCGAATATTTTCGTAAGCCCCTCGAATATTTTCGTAAGTTTCGCGTCTTTTTCGGCAAGCTCTGCTCTTAGTTTAGCAAGCTTGTCTTGTATTTTCTCCCGTTCCTGGCCCATGGCGTCAGCCAGCGCCGACGCTTCAATGCTCAGAGCGTCGTCGAGCATACTCTCCGAAGCCTGAGGACTTTCCTTATCCGTAACTGCGAGATTCGCGCTGCTAGCCTCTTGCATAACCGGCGCCTCCCTTTCCTTGATGAGACGTTATTGTTCTTGAGTGTTCGCGTCGAACAATTTAAGCCATAACTACAGCGGGTTTTCTTCGGCGATTTTATCGGACAGTTTCGGCGATTCGTAGTGCCGCAAAGATATTTGGTTCTTTTATTTTTTTCCGTCCAGCATGGCGCGTAGCCGCTCAATTTCCGCTTTAATGTCGTCAAACGCCGCTTTAATTTCGGCAAATGCCGCGTACTTGTCGCGGCTCGCCTTCGGCCATTCACCCTCATATTAAGATCCAGGCGGCGGAATTTGCCGCCTATTCGTTCCGTAGTCATCTCCGAGTTCAATATCTAGAACTTTTTGATGTTCTGATATTTTATGCCGATCAATGTTGCGACGAGCTGTTTCTGTAAATTAGGGAATTTAACAAAAACCATCTTGAAAAGAAGGTCTTCTTAAACATATATTTGAGTGCAGTCACAGCTCATTGCTTCATTTATGGCAATTATACCTTGTCGGCGGCGATTTGGCAAGAGGGTTGGAAAAATTTAAAT
>JAISZP010000235.1 GCA_031269135.1 Deltaproteobacteria bacterium
ATGCTGGGAATGCCGGAGCCTAAAATTTTCATCGACTCGACTCGTAATTTCAGAGCCACGGTAAGAGTTTCCCCTCTTGTGCCGTCGACCACAAACAATAGACCATGGGCGCCTCTGAGGTAAGACATGTTCACTAAGCTGTAATTGTCTTGACCTTCCATATCCCAAAGAAGCAGGTTCAGCTCCTGGTTTTTCACGTTGATGGTTTTCTTGCTGATCTTGACACCGACGGTGGAAAGATAAGTGTCGGAAAATATAGAACTTACATACTGCCGGACCAAAGCGGTCTTTCCGACTGAAAAAGAGCCCAGCATGCAGATTTTTTTATTGATCATACGCCATTACCATAGTTTACCAGTCAAATAAACGCCTTCCCACTGGGCTGGATAGTTTCGAACAAGACCTAAATGCGCATTTCGCCGTCGCAAACAAACAACTAAGCCTCAATACAGTCATGCGCCTCATTTGCGGCTGATTTGAAAACCTTGCTTGAATCGTGAATTGGGGCCGGTTTGATGAAAAATGAGCAAAACGCTCCATTATTTTTCAAACTTCCGTCCGCCCAAGACCAAGCAAAAGAAGCTTGCAGCCATTATGTCTTCAAATATGTCTTGAAAAGCAACCCTTTGGTTTTCGACGACTTCTAAAGAGAAATCGTCAAATGCGTCCAGGACTTGTTGAAAACAAATTGATTTTACCCGACTAAAATTACAATGTCCAGAGAGTAGGAGACAAAAAAAATACGGCGAAAGCGTAAAGCTTTTCTTTTAAAGTATTTTAAAGATCTCTGGATTAAGTTAAAAGCTTGCCGACAAGCCCATATTTCTAATTTTTTTAAAGTTAATTAAGTCAGTTCAGCGGACATATATCCAGTATAACACACTTTTACGCCGTTATGAGCATCAGTCATAGCGGTAACAGCATGCTTATAATTGCTAGCAGTCAGTCGAGTCAATCGATTGCCGGAGACGAATCAAGTCGAATTTCACTGAACCGTACTTTTTTCTCAACCCGCCGCAAGCAAGTCAACTTTTTAAAAACACTACCGGACGCTCTTTCGCCAAATTGGACCTGCGCCGATATTGCCTGTGTCGCTATTTTGCCGACTTTAACATTGTCAACGTAATGTTGAGTCAGAGTCAATATCAGGTCGTAGTTAAATATAGAGTCGGAGTTGATATAGACCGTCGCCGCCTGGTAGGCGGCTATGGTCGCAAACCGTTTACCGCAGCATTGCGCCGATTGATTATAGCGCTTCACCCCTTGGTCATGCCGGTGGATTTTTGCCCGCTCGCGGATTTTAATCTCTTGACGGCTGAAAACAGCTGCCGCTCTGATGTATATGACGATTCGACTTAGGGCGTTGAAAAAAAACGTCTATGTATAATACCACAACAGCAGTCGATTGCGAGTCATTTATACTCCAAGCCGAATTGATTTGCCACTAAAAAGTTGTGACGACAAAATGCGCCGCAGCTTCCAAAAGGTCGATGGAACTTATGATCGGCTGCCGACATAGCAGACTTGCGCCGGTCGCTTATGTAGACGACTTTGCTCCGGCGACTTTGCTCAGCCCTTGCGCCAGGCCCCTTTCTAGATGCCGAAAAAGATGAAACCGCTCCTTGCAATCGTCTGCGCGTTTCGACAACTGTTTGGCTTGCCGTATGGATTCGTCTTTTGATTCTTTGTCGTAACGGGTTGAAAATCGATCTTGATGAGGCCAGCCAGTATGACGACCAAACCGCTTTCAGTAAACCTTCGGCTTGAAAAGTCGCGGCTGATCTTAAATTTTATCTTGGATTTCATCCTGGATTTCATCTTGGATTTCAAAAATGCCGGAACGCGCTTCAAACAAATTCTCAAGGACGCTTCAATCAATCACCTGGAATGACTGCTAAACACGCCTTGGGTCAAACGTACTCTGAGTTCTATCTTGCGGCTGTCCGGGTCTTCAATAGGCGGTCCCTCTTCCGAATGCGCCGAAAATTCGCTGCCTAAACCGTAGTTGGAGATGGGAATAGTCGAACCCCTGCCGTAGAGAAGAGCGGCCACGGTTTTGGTGCGCTGTTCGCTAAGCTCGTAGTTGCGGCGATCTTGACCGGTGGCGTCGGCATGGCCGTAAATCACCAAGCTCACGTTCATCTGCATTTCTTCGGCCAACTTCTCCAATTCCACGATCTTATCGACCGCCTGTATAAGTTTAGGATAGTCTTCCGGCACAGGCTCGTCTTTATTGGTCGGAAAGTGAATGACCACGCCGTTGATGGTGTTCATCAACGTTTCCATGGCGAGAGATTTGGGATCCGACAACAGCGAAGTGTCAAGCTTGATTACCCCGGCGATGCTTGAAGCCTTTTCCCTGGCGTCTAAAATCCAGCCCATGGGAGCGGAGCCAGACAGGGTCAAAAGCCCGGTCAAACCGTCAAATTCCATGGTGACCGTCGGCAGCAGAGGGATCGCCTCCAATACGCGTTGATGAACGATGCCTTCGTCAAGCGAGACGTAAGGGCGGCTGATCACCGTGAACCTTGAAGGCTCCAACTTCCCCTCGTCGATGAGGATGCCTGTCGGGTCTCTGGCCAGGTTGTCCTTTAGGCACACGATGTTCTTGACGCCGTTAGGTTCGGCGTGAACCTGAGTGACGACCAATCCCGGCTCGGCGTTCAACAAGTTGATGGCTTCGTCGAATCTGCTCTGATCCGCCTCGATAGAGGCCTGCTGAGCCGCCTCAAGGGTGGCCTGGAGTCCAGCGAGAGTTTCTTGGTTGCGCCTGTCGACTCTTTCGTTGAATGAGGATAAGGCGAACCAAAAGACAAGTATGAAGATGACCACCAGCGGCAACAACCGCATGACCAAGGGAGGCTTTTTAGTCGTGTCTTGGTAGCGGACTTTCAGAAAGTCTTCGAAATATGGGCGACACTTT
>JAISZP010000330.1 GCA_031269135.1 Deltaproteobacteria bacterium
CGCGCCTGCCTCAAATCCATACGACGCTCCATACATAAATTCGGTTTTAGGTATTGCCTCCAACAACGTTTTTTATAACATCGATGTCGCTGTGGGAACTCGGCAGTCCGGCAGCGCCACTGGAGGAGTGATTCAAGGCGGAGGAATCATTGGGGTAAGAACTTACACCAAAAACGCCGTTATAGACCACGTTGAGAACAACGTTTTCCGCAATATAAACATCACCACCAGAGCAGGCTCGCTTTTTACGGGCGAATTGGTCGGCGGAGGCGTCATCGGCGCGACGTCGAAAGGGTACTCCAGCATTAACTACGTAGTCAACAACACCTTCAATGCCATAAACGTAAACATCAACGGCGACGTTTCCGGCGGAGGAATAATAGGCGTCGAATCTTCTGAACCACCTACCAATCCAGGTGAACCTGCCGCTACAATCGGCGCCATAACAGGCAATGCCTTTAGAAATATTTCCGTGAACATAACCTCGAATGGACTGGCCGACAGCGGCACTCTTCGTGGCGGAGGCATTGTGGGCATATATACGCCAAATGGCTTAAGCGCAGTTTTTTCTCTAGATGCGGACTATGATCTGCAAGCGATAAATAATAATAGATTTTCCAACATCAACGTCAATGCGGCAGGCCCTATATATGGCTCGGGAATTATCGGACTCAACAACAGGGATCTTAGTTTAATCGGTCCTATAACCAACAATATTTTTTCCAACATGAACATAAGAGGAAAATTGATTGAAGGCGGCGGCGTAATAGGGATTTATTCCGATTCGCTTGGCGTTTTATGGGGCGTCGAAAATTCTTTCTTCCAAAATACCACCGTCATATCTGATTATTATATCGATGGAGGCGGCATAATCGGCGTAACGGGCGATTCAGCAAGCACCAATTTGGTCGCCGGCATCCTCTTCATTAAAAACAGCTATTTCGCGAACAATAGAATCGTCGCAAATAACGGCATAATAATGGGCGGATTAGTTTATACTTATGGAACGACTGGCGCTGATTATTTAATTGAAGATAGTATTTTCATCAATAACGAATTCGTATCAGCCATAAATCCGGCAAGTTACAACCAAGGCAACTCCTCCCTCTTAGATCCTCAAAATTATGGAACTTTTGGGACCGTGGTCGTGGATACCGGGCGCGCGGCAAATGACCCCAATGTCAGCGCCTCCGTCACGCTTTCGGCGACATCCGACAGTTCTCTTATCTTTTACAACAACGTCATAAAAAAAGCCGGTCGAGCCGACAGATACAATTCATTGTACTTCGGCGAAATCCCTGAATATGACTATGATGAACCGGCTCATACATTTTCGGCCTACTCGGATCCGACCGCCATTGACGCAAGCTTGACCATCAAAGCCCAAGACAGCGGGACTGTAGCCCTTTATGACCCGATAGAGGTATATCAGACTGGCCAGTACGCCTTTACTATGACCGCCGAAGGAACCGGTGATTTCGTATGGGCCGGTGAAAATAATTTTAACGTTGCTGCGGCAAATTCTAAAAACGTGATTACGCTTAAAGCCGGCTTGACGACCACTCTTTCAAACAACTTCGGCTCAGACTACTACAAACCGTTTTCCTTAAATGCGCCCAATCATGATTTTATCCTAGAAAACGGCAGCCACCTTAATATTCTTGGCCAAAATCACATGACTCTAAATTCCGCCAAGCTTCACGGAACGCTTTTCTTTAGTCTGGCGACTTCCAAAGTCAACGATCCCGGAACCAGCGTCATAACCATTCAAACAGCCGCAAATAACCATGTCGATCTCAGCGATTCCTACGTTATTTTAAGCGACGTCAGAGCCGGCAAGCTGCTTTCCGCCGGAGATCGGTTTTTTCTCATCGACAGCCTGCGGGACAGCAACATCGCCGGAAGCCCCAGCAACAACATCGCCACCGCCCGCCAGGGTTATTTTTATAAATACAACCTTATCGTCGACAAGCAAAGCGGCGGCGGTTACACCGACCGCCATCTCGTCGCAAGAATGGCGCACCCCGACGATCCTCTGCTGGGCGGCTTGCCGCCGAGCGAAGTCGTCCCGGAAGTCAAACTGCTTTCGGAAGGTCAAATCGCAAGTTTGAGCTTAGCCTCGCAGAATACCGGCTGGCTGGCCGACAATAGTTACCGGCAAGCGGATCTGGCCCTGGAGCGCTCGAACAGTTCCTGGGCGCCCTTCGGCGGCTTCGACGGAACTTGGCTTCACACGGAAGGCTCCAAGATATCTCTTGAAGCAATCAGAGTGATGGCGGGACTCGCCTACCGAAAGGTCTTCGACCGCTCGAAACTGGTGTTAGGATCATTCATCGAAGCCGGCGTCGGCAAATACCGCATCGAGGCTGATTACGGCACTTTATTCGGAAAAGACATCCGGGCCAAAGGCGAAGTCAAAACCATCAGCCTGGGTTTGATGAGCCGCTATAGATTGGACAACGGGTTTTCCTTAGAAGCCGGAGGAAGGGTAGGCTCGGTTCACAACGAATTTCAGTCCAACGCCTTCGACACTTATTATGGGCACTCTTTGAAATACGACCTCAACCTGCCTTTCTATTCAGCCTACGGCGCCATCGGATACGACTGGCAAATCAATGAAAACTCCAGTTTAGAATTTTTCGGTCGTTATTACTGGACCTCCCAAGACGGCAAAACAGTTACTTTGGACCAAGGCGAGACGGTCACTTTCGATAAGGTTTCCTCCTCGACGACTCAGACGGGAGTCCGCTACTCGCGCGGCAGAAACGAAAAATTCACCTATTACGTTGGAGCGCACTGGGAACACGGTTTCGACATCGACGCCGTCACCAGCGTTTACGGGGAAAACTTCAAAGCCGCAAAACCCAGCGGAGACACCATTGTGGGAGAAGTCGGGATGATCTACAACGTAAACGAAAACAATCCCTGGGGCATTGAATGCGGATTTCAGGGTTTTGCCGGTCAAAACAGGGGCATTTCTGGGGGATTAAGATTGAGATACGAATTTTGACTTATCATTCGCCGCTTTGTTCAATATGACGAATCGACGTCAATTCGGCTTTAGGCTTTCAGCGAGAATTTAACGCGGGAATATAACTGGAAAATTTCTCCTGAAAAGGTCTCGCGAAAATGTCCAGCGAAAACAACTTGCGAAAACAGCTGGATCGATGGACAGCGACAGTTTAAGCAAACGCCGCGCCGCGCTTTATTTTGGCGACGCCTAGACTATCCAGTCAACCAGCCATCTAGCCAACCAGCCAACCAAAAGAGTTGACGAGGATTTTAGTTGATGCTTTACCGTGAATCAGAAAATTTATTTTTTTGATTCATGAGCAGGGTGTGAGGGATGGAAAACCACGCCCTAATGTCAGTCTCAATAGTTTCTGAGATCCGGAGAATAATCTTCAATTTTCATGGAGCTGACGATTTCCTTGAATGTTTCGCTCACAGCCTGGTCTTGCGGCGCTTGATCATCTAAGGACAACAGACGGACCACCTCGGCTTGAGCGCTGTCGTAAACGCCTTGACGACCTGTTTCAAGCCATTTTTCATAGGTTAGCTGACGATCAAGAGCGCTTAAGTAAATTTCGCCGCTGCGGATATGTTTGAGGGTGTGTCGTTGATTGAGAAAACCGGTTTCGCTCGCCTGTTCGATAACCTCTCTGGCTAAAGTTTCCTTATCCACTTTAATGCCGCTCATCACTTTTTTCAGCATTTTAAAAATCTCATCATCAATCACCAACATCTCAAGCGAAGTGACCACCGCATGCCCCAGGCAGCCCAGCCCCGAAGTGAAATCCGCTTTGGCCGTCATAGCCTGAAAAGCTCCAATGGCTTTGTCGTAACCCGTCTGAACGTCGTTGGCCGCATGTCCGCCGGTGGCCATCCCGTAGACGTCCGAAGGCAGGCGATATTTCCTCGCCAATTGGGCGGCTGCCGCTCCCAACAGCCCTTTTTCGGGCCTACCGTCCATGTGCGACCCTGTGCGCATATTGGCGAATCCAAGACGAGCTCCATAAATCATATCGCCCTTTGGCTCGATGAGACGCCACAAAGTCGCGAAGGCCAGCGACTCCATGTTTTGAGTCACCAAACCGCCGGCCATGGACATCGGCGCGGTCAAACCTAAAATGGGACAGGGCAAACTTTGGAGTGGAACCTGATGACCCGCGGCCGCCAGGAGGGTTTCCACGAAGTCGTCATTGAAGGTTAAGGGACTGATGGGAGAAAGAGTGATGATTGCTCTCGACGGACGTTTCGGACTCTCAGGGGCGGCTTCGGGAGCGACTTGAGCAGATTCAGCAGCCTTTTGAGCTGGTTCCGCAGCCTTTTGACCGGATTCCGCAGCCTTTATGAGCCTTATCGCCGCCTTTGTTTCTTCTCCGTTAAGAACCGGGATAGCTACAGGTTTGCTGGTATTTTGCAGGCAAGTCGCCACAGAGATGATGCGGGCAAGTTCAGCGGGAGCATCTGTCGGAGTCACCAGCGGGTAGATTAGATCGCAGCTGGTGAGGCGATCGAGTATTTTTACGCTTTTAATCAGATCTTTTAAAGTCGAAGGCCTGGGAACGGCCCCAACCGAATCGACGATGACCGGGGCGGACCCGAAATTATGAACGTAACAGTTGCCGGCCAGGAGCTTCAAATCGCCGCCTGGACCGTTGGACCGCAGAGAAAAAGGCGCATTTGACGACAGGGATTTCTCCACAAGTTCCGGCCTGATTCCCACCCGTTCGCCTTTTAAGGCCGCTCCGCCATGATCGAGAAGGATCTCTCGCCCCTTGGCGCTGGTGACCTTTATGCCGTGCTCCCAAAGAAGCTCAATCGAAAGGTTATGGATTTTCTCCACATCCTCCAAATCTAAAACCTTCAGCGCTCCATCAATCGACGTCATTGGAACCTCTCCTGAGCTTGATAGTTATTGTTCGTCAGACTCCGCTTTCAAATAAGCGGAAAACCAATCAGCTATTTCCTTCAAGCGCCTCACCCGCCATGAGGGTTTTCCGGTAATCTTAAATCCGTGCCTCGCCTCTTCAAAGACGACCAAGCGAGCCTTTCGACCGTTATATTTCAAAGCGGCGAAAAACTGCATCGCCCCGGAAATTTCGCAGGTATGGTCTTTTGCGCCATGGAGCACCAATGTCGGAGTTTTTACTTGATTTGCATACTTCAAGGGCGAGGCGTTCCACAATTTTTCCGGGTTAGACCAAGGGTCGGCGTGAAAAGTATCATAAATCCATTCGCAGCCTATTTCCGACAGAAGAAATTGTGAAATCAAATTCGATTCGAAACGTTCAGCGACCGCAGCTTTGAATCTGTCAGTCTTGCCGATGATTAAGGCCGTCAGATACCCTCCGTAAGAGCCGCCCATAATTCCCAGTCTCTGCGGGTCGATCCATGGGGCGCTCTTGAGTGCTTCATCCAAAAATTCAAAAATGCTCTCCACATCAGCCTCCCCGTAACGCTCCCTGATGTCGGCGAAGGCTCCTCCGCGCCCTGAGGAACCTCTAGGGTTGCAGTACATCACCGCAAAACCTGACGAGGCCAGAAATCTCAGTTCGTGAATGAAAAACGGTCCGTAAGTCATATCCGGGCCGCCGTGTATCGAGATGATGGCCGGATAACGCTTCCCAGCCTCAAAACCATAAGGTTTCAGAAGCCATCCCTTTATCGATTTGGGAGTCGTAAGGCAAAGAGGCCCAGAAGGAGCAACGTCGGAAGGCGCAACGTCAGCCGTAAGCTTGTCATTGAAATGAGTAATTTGCTCCACCTCTCCGCCCCCTTGTCGAAATCGGTAAAGCTCCAAGGCGTTTTGCCCTCTAAAACCCAGACAATAAATTAGGCCGCTGTTGATTTTAATTTCCGTAGCGGAAAAGTCAGGCGGAGTTAAAGGCTTTAAAGGCGCGTCACCGACATCGCCGACTAGATTTTCGACCATGCCGAAATCTCCGGGCCTGAAATCGCCGACTCTGAAATCGCCTTCCCTAAAACTCCCTTCCCTGAAATCACCTTCCCTTAAACTCCCTTCCCTAAAGTTACCTTTCATGACAGGGCAATGGTCGTCTATGGTGGCGATAAAGAAAAAACTGCGGCCATCGACTATCAAGTCGACTTTGCTGGGGGCGTCTAAGAGGATATCGGAGGCCAGAGAGTTAAACGGGCGTAATTCAGCCGAAGCGTTTAGACGGGCGAGCTTGCGACCGGCGGAATCGATCAACTCGATTGCGGGATCCTGATAGATTCCGTGCAACTTTGCGTCGTTTACGGCAATTATGTAGCGCTCGCCTTGGCGGACGGCCAGGTGATGAATATGACCTGCGCTTTTAGTAAGTTTTCTTATGGCGCCGTCGGCCAAATCGAGGATGTAGACATGGTTGGCTGTAAGCTTGACGTCTGTGACCGATTTGGCTATGAACAGCAATCGACCGGAGTCTATTTTCCCAGCTTCTATCTTTCCTGCATCTATCTTCCCAGCGTCTACCTTCCCCGCATCTATCTTCCAAGCATCCATCTTCCCAGCTTCCATTTTCCCAGCGTCTACACTCCCAACATCCATCTTCCCTGTATCTATGTTCCCAGCGTCTAGCCTCCAAGTCTCGACTTCAAGTTCCGGCGGAGTCAAACGAACGATGCGCCCGGAATGGTATTTGAACAAAGAGCGTCTCATCTGGGCCGCAGTTCCAACCGCGTCGCTCCAGAAAGGAATCCTCTCGGCCTCCCACACATCACCGTTTGCTGACGCTTGACGGTCATCATTGGGAGAGCTCAGAGCCTCAAAAACATAGCTCCCGTCCGCCAGTTTCGTCAGGTTCTCGGCCTGAAAAGGTAAAGAGAACATCTTTTCATACCGACCGCTGTCCGTTTCGATGCTCCAGTAGAGGCTAGCTGGTCCTTTTCCAGGCTCGCTATTTGGCTCCTGTCGTTTCAGCTCTTGTTCGTGTTCGTTTTCGTGTTCGTGTTCGTGTTGTTGTTCTTCTTGGTGTTCTTGTTCTTGTTCTTGCCATTGCCATTGTTCTTGTTCTTGTTGTTTTTGTCGCTCTTGCCTCATCTCTTTTCGCATCAGCGTCCGCACAAGCGCTTTTTTATCGTCAGTCCAGCAGAAATCTTCAATAGACCAAGGGAAGGTCAATTTCCTCAATCCCTCAACGTCGGAGTAAAGCCAAAGATCGCTGCGATATCCGTCGACATCGCTCGAAACCGTGGTCGCCAGAAAAGCCGCTTCGCCGGCGCCGCTCAAAGAGAGCTTTTTTAGGTACGTAAGCTTAGCGAAAAAATCTATGGGAACGGGTTTAGTCATGAGCTTCATACCGCAAGCCGACAAGCGCAAAAATGCCTGGGCGAAATTTCCGTCAAGCGTTGCTCCTCAAGGCAGGAGTCGCTGAAGCGCGGACACCGAACAGCAAAACGGCAACCAGGGGGCGGGTCGATCGGCGAGGTCAACTCTCCCCTAATGACGTCCTTTTTCGGTCCTCGGTCAAGCCTGGGCCGAGGGATGGAATCGAGCAGGGCTTGAGAGTATGGATGCTTGGGATTGTCGAAGAGTTCGACCGCAGGGGCCAGTTCCAGGCAGCGCCCTAAATACATGACGGCTATTTCATCGGAAATATGTCTTACAACCGAAAGATTGTGGGTGATGAAAACGTAAGTCAAGCCGAGATCCTGCTGCAGATCCATCAATAAATTCAAGATCTGAGCTTGGATTGAAACATCCAAGGCGGATACGGGTTCATCGCAGACTATGAATTCCGGCTCGAGCGCCAAGGCCCTGGCTATGCCCACCCGTTGCCTTCGTCCTCCGTCGAGTTCATGAGGGTAAGCGTTGACCAGTCGATCCGCTAGGCCCACCATATCCATCAAACTACCGATGCGCTCTCCGGCATCTTTCGCCGAATTCATCGTTCGGTGCACGATTAGAGGCTCGGCAATCAGTTCCCCGACCGACATCCTGGGGTTAAGAGACGAATAGGGATCCTGAAAAATGATCTGCATTTTTTTACGCATCTGACGCATACGCTTGCGGTTGAAAGTCATTATGTCTTGGCCCCGATAAAGGACGCGGCCTGAGGTAGGTTCGAGCAACCTCAACATAAGGCGGCCCAAGGTGGATTTCCCGCAACCCGATTCACCCACCACCCCTAAGGTTTTACCCTTTTCGACTTTCAAATCTATTCCGTCCACCGCATGGAGCGTTCCCATGGTGGTTTTGAAGAATTTAGCCAGCCCATGAGCTTCAATCAAGGGGCCGTCGATAGACTCCGTGGCTTTCATAAACTCACATCCTTAGCTCCCAGGCCGCCGCCGAAAAGGTGGCATCTAACCATATGGGAAGGGCTTAAGGATATCGCCGGCGGCTTTTCCAGGCTACAAACATCGGATCGGCGGGGACATCTCGGGTTGAATCCGCAGCCAGGCGGCAGGTCCGTGGGATCCGGCGCCAAACCTTTGATGGGCGACAGCCGCTTGGCGTGTCCGTAAAGGTCCGGAATGGAGCCGAACAATCCCGTCGTGTAGGGATGGTGCAACGGGCCTTCATAAATATCGGCGACGGCGCCGTATTCGACGATTTCACCTAAATACATTATGGCCACGCTGTCGCAACACTGGGCGACCACTCCCAGATCGTGGGTTATGAGCATTATGGCCATGCCCAGTTCGGCTTTGAGTTCCTCTATGGTCTTGAGCACCTGAGCTTGGATGGTCACATCCAAAGCAGTGGTGGGTTCGTCGGCGATCAAAAGCTTGGGTTCGCAGGCCAGAGCTATGGCGATCACCACTCTCTGGCGCATGCCGCCTGAAAACTGGTGAGGGTATTGTTTTTTTCGATCCGCTTTGATGCCCACCATCGTCAGCAGCTCATCAACTCTATCTGAAGTCTGGGCGGCCGTCAGCGTAGGGCGGTGGACCTCCAGGGCCTCGGCGATCTGAAGTTCGACCGTCAGAGACGGGTTTAGACTGGTCATGGGTTCCTGGAAAACCATGGACACCTGTCCGCCTCTAATGGCGCGAAGCCGCTGTTCCGGCAAGCTCAGCAAATTCATTCCATCAAAAATAATCTCTCCTTGGTCGACTCTAGCTCTTCTAGTCGGCAACAAACCCATAACCGCCAAGGCCGTAGTCGTCTTGCCTGCCCCAGTCTCGCCCACCAAACCTAAGGTCTCCCTGGGAGAAACCTTAAGGCTGAGGCCGTTGACGGCTTTGACCAGAGCTTCATCGGTCCGGTAAGAGACCCAAAGATTGCTTATGGTCAAAAGATCGTCACTGGTCGATGAACTTTTATCTTCGGTGGATGCCATCTATACAACCGCATACGATTATTTCCCGGCGATCAGGCCGGTGGCGAGGCGAAGGGCTTGACCCCTGGCCGTCAAATAGTTAGTTGGAAAATAGTCGGCTGAAAATGCTTAGCTGGAAATATTCAGCTGGGAATAGTCGGCTAGGAATA
>JAISZP010000365.1 GCA_031269135.1 Deltaproteobacteria bacterium
AGCTGTAGGTTTTAATTCCCTCCCTGGCCGACTCAAACGGGATCTTAAGATCTTCGACGATGATCTTAGCCGCCTCATCCGGCTTTTCCTTCAAAAAGGTCGTAGCTTCATCTAGGACCCTTAGAAAATCAGGTATCTTCGCCTTGTGGCTCTCTATGAACTTTTCGTCCAGCAGTACGAAAGCCTGAGGACTAAAGCCGGCAAGCTCATAATTTCCAAGTTTGTGGGCGTTTTCTATATCTTTGACGACCTGCACGTTCTCTTGAGGAACCCAAAAAGCGGCGATCTCTTTGGCCTTGAAAGCGGCTATAAGCTCTGCGTTGGAGCCTAGATAAACCTGCTCGACTTCTTCCGGCTCAAGGTTCTGTTTGATGAAGAACTGGGCCCATACGTACTCGAAAACCGTTCCCTTTTGTACGCCTATAGCCTTACCTTTAAGATCGGCTGTGGTTTTGACGTTGGGGTCGTTGGTCCAGAGCTGGGTGCCGTCGATGTTGTAAGTAATGATGTGCGAGACGATCTTAAGATTGCTTCCTGCCGAAAGCCTTGAGGCCACGGCGAAGTCAGCCGCCTCGGCCGTATCGGTCTCGCCTAAGATGGCTGAATTTACGGTGTCGATGCCGTAGGAAAAGGTGAAAACCTCGGCGTCGAAACCGTACTTCTCAAAGATCCCGGCGCCTTTGGCCACTCTATACTGATAGGAAAAACTGCCTGTCGTGGCGCCGACCCGGATCTTTACAGGATCCGCAGCAAGGACCAAACTGGGGAGCATAAGCGCAGCAGCCGATAAGGCGGCTACCACCACTTTTAAAAATTTCATCTGTAGACTCCTAAAACGAACTATTTATATAGTTAGTCACGATTATTCACTTAATATTCATCCTTGCATCACCTGGGAATTTTTCAGCTTCAAGCTTTTTTGAAACTTTTTGAGGTTTCAAAGTCTTCCCGTAGAGATTTAGATGCCGATAAATTCGCCCTTATTTGATGGTCACCTTGTCGGCGAGAGCCTCCTTGATTGCGTCAGAGTAAACGAAATCAGCCAGTTCATACTCGTTTTTAATCAGCCCGTGTTCGCGAGACCATTTATAAACATCGTTTATCTGGTCCAGATCTTCTTGGTGGAGCCGAATATCGTATTCAAGAGTGTCAATGCCCGCCCTAGCCGATTCCACAGGAATCTTCAAATCCCTAAAGGCTATCTGGGCCACCTTGTCTGGATTGTTTTTGATGAAGGTCGTCGCTTCATCTAAGGCTTTAACCAAATTTACGACAGCCTTGGGATTATTTTTAATGAAACCGTCATCCAACAACAGGAAAGCTTTATATCGCGAACCCAATAAACTGTAGTCCCCGATGGCTCTACTTCCCGGGACCTTCAAAACCACCGATTCGATGTCGGTGATTCCCCAAAAAGCATCAATGTCTCCTCCTTGAAAAGCGGCAATCTGGTCGGAAGTCGAGCTTAGGTACTCGTAGCTCACCTCTTTTGGATCGATATCGAACTTTTCGAAAAATTTTCCCCATTCATATTCGTTGACCGTGCCCTTCTTGACGCCGATCCTTTTACCTTTAAGATCCGCCGGGACCTTTATCGACTCGTCCCGAACGTAGAGTTTTGCGGCATTGGTCGCCGGACTTAAAATGAAAGCCACGATCCTGAGGTTGCTTCCAGCGGCAAGTCTGGAGGCGATGGCGAAATCAGCGGCTTCCGCGCTGTCGGTCTCACCCAAAACGGTAGCGTTGAGGGTATCTATGCCGTAGGCGAAGCTAAAGATCTCGGCGTCAAGATCATACTTGTCGAAGATCCCTTCAGATAAAGCCACCCGAAACTGAAAGGCGAAACTTGTGGCTTCCGCCCCTATTCTAATTTTTGTCTTTTCAGCCGACTGCGCACTCGAAACAGCCCAGAGGCTCAGCAAGACAGTCATGACGATAATATTGAAAGTCAAAACGATGCGCTTAGCGGCGCCGCTGACATTTGCATTAAATTTAAACACGATTCCCCTCATTTTCGTCTGCCGCCAAAGGAGCGCAATGACCTTCGCCCGTCAGCAGCGGCGTATCGTTATTTTTAGCCTTATTGAGGCTAAAGGACATTAAGATTTTCAAACGCCGACAAGATTTTCAGACGCCGACTATTTCAAAGACAATCATGCGCTCATGGTCGCTATAAGCGCACTTAAAATCATAAGCGACAGCGCCGAGTCGATATAGCGGGCAAACTGGATCGGCGTCGGCGAGACTATGGACAAAATCGCCAAAGGCGATTGCCCGAGGTTGATGCCGTAAGTTTTGACGGGAGAACTCTTCTAGGAAGTCTTGCGACAATAACCCGAGCGAAAAGCCGCCTGGCGGGGAAAGCAATTTTTCGCCACTTGATGCTCCTTAAATGTCATGATTTTATGCGGCGCCAAGGCGCCGCGACAGTTGCAGTTAAAATTCAAAAAATTTAGGCCGTCAATAAATTTTAGGCCAGTAAAAAAAGTTAAGGCCAGTAACGATTGCTTTGGTATCGTTACTGGCCTTCGATAATGCGATCAGCCTTGACTATGGGTCTGGAATCTGGCCCCTGTTATGTTGCGGACGACTTGCCGGACTCTGGCATATTTTTAGGGGCCCAGTGGCCCGATCGGAAAACCTGCCGCTTTATCATCCTGAGACTTAATTTGACTTTAGAACAAGTTATTTGATTCGACAATCTAACTTGTTTGGCTTTACTGCGTGAAATAAGGCTTAGGTCGCTTTTGATTTGACTTTAATCTGCGAATGGCAATTTGCGCTCAATTTTATTTGACATTAAGACATGTATAATTAATACGTGGATAATTCCTATTTAAAATCTTATTTGACGTTAGCTCACGAAAATATATCTTCTAATTCCTTTTATTTGACGTTAAAACATGTTTCTAATTAGGTTAAGACATGCTTTTACTGTATGTTAAACCTTCTTGACCTTCTTGTCAACTTTTTTTTCATCGCCCGATTATTTCGTCGCCAAGCCAACTAGACAATGCCCACTAGACAATTAAGAGGGGTCGCTGAGAAAATTAAGAAAGGCCATAAGATGGAACAGCAAGGCGCAGGGCAAGCATAGGCCGCGCGCAGCGCAGCATAAAGACGTCCTGAATGAAGCCCCTATGCTTTGACCTTGTCGCATGCCGTGAAATGCCGTTTACGAAGTCGGCCAAAGCCGTATGGCGCCCGAAGGGGCATGCTCCAAGAACCCCGCAGCCGGCCTAAAGTCGGCTAAGTCCGCCGCCCGGCCTTAGGCTGAAATTTTGTTCCCGATTATCCCCAAGGCCTAAGTGGCGTTCAGGGAAAAGTGCGTCGTTCGGCGAGCGATTGAAGTCTCTCCCTATTATCGGCCAAATTTTTATGCCTATAAAGATATAAACAGCGCTGTAAGGTATATTCAATTGAATTTGTCCGAGATGAAACGGTTGATGAACGGCAGTCTAACCTGATTTTTTAAGATAGAAAGTTTACGCGGGAAACTTCCGCGATGTCGGGCCTGAATCGGTCCAGCTCACGATCCTTGATACGGTGCCGTTGCGGTTGGTTTGAAAGCGTTTTTTACTTGGGCGCTCTGAATCCCGCGCGGAAAACTGAGCGCGAAAGGCCGTCTTCCGACCAATTACTTTTTTTTGAATCTCTAGCCGAACGAAATATATTTGATTTTTTTTACAGAAACTCTTATAATAAAAACCAAGTAAAGCTGCGCCTAGCAATTTGCGTTTCAATGAACTTTGCCGACAAAAAACCGTGACCCTAATCTTTTGTCAAACAGAATGTCGTGGGTGGAAATTGGCGACTACTGGTTGGTACTTTTTGAGTTATCAGTAAATCACTTAATCTAAATTTCAATTAATCATAAATGACAGTTTAAATCCGTAAAAACATAAATCATAGGAGTATTATATATGAACCCGGATAGAGACTATCAAAATAGTTTATTTGTCGCGCTTTTTTCAGAATTGGAACCATTTACGCATTTATATAATGCGTTATCAGATGAAAACCTGAATAATACATCTTCTTTTCGATTTATAAGTTTGGAAGATGTACTATTCAGGTTATTTAGAAAAGATGTTTGTTTTTTGTCTGAAGATAGATTTATTTTACTTATAGAACAACAGTATACAATTAATAACAATATGCCATTACTGCTTTTAGATTATATCGCAACATTATACAATAAATTATCTGGTCATGAACGATTTTTCCGTAACATGCTATTTAAATTACCGACTCCAGAGGTTATCGTGTTATACAATGGTGTAGATAGTTTTCCAGATGAAAAAATTTTAAAATTATCTGACGCATTTAAAACTCCTCCTAAAAAGCAATTTGGCAGTATAGATCTTACAGTTCGTGTAATAAATATTAATAACAAAAGAAACTATCCAATATTAATTAAATGTAAAGAGCTTTATGAATATTCTATAATAATCGATAAAGTTAGAGAAAACTGGTCTTTAGGATCAGATCTTATAAACTCTGTTGACTTGGCCCTAAATTATTGTATCGAAAACAATATCTTGGTCGATTTTTTAAAGAAAAATTCTTTAGATGTGCGTGATATGTTGTTAAGGGAGTTCGAATTTTATATAATCCAACAGGTTCGCACCGAGGAAGGCATGGAAAAAACCTATAAAAAATACCTTAGTCAAGTGAAGTCGCTTTCTGAAAAAGGCTACACGCACGAGCAAATTATAGATATATTAAAAAAAGGCAAATAAATCCTACCGAAAATATGTCATAATCTTACTAAACCATCGAAAACTAGATTAATTGCCGACTCCAGAGTTTATTTTCAGGCGTCATGCTGTCGAAATTTTCTCTCAAGACGGGATTCCGCTTTACGTTTCAGCCAAAGACGAAAACCTCCATACTCTCCCGGAACAGCGGCTTGGGAGAGGATATGGAGGTTTTGTTTTACAGCTGAAGATTCGGTCTTAAAGTTTTGGCTTAAGGCTTGTTTTAGGGTTTAGTCTTATGGTTTGGTCTTGGGGGGTGGGGCGGCCTCTTGCCGACCGGCCGACAATACCTGTTTTCCCACCGCCACCACTGAGGCCAAATCCACCACGTTATTTGGTATTATGAGAGAATTGTTGGTCTTTGCGAGTTTTCCGAACTCCGTCAGATACGATTCCACAATCCTAAGAGAGACGGCATCTTGGCCGCCATGAGTCTGAATAGCTGCGCCGACCCGCGTTAAAGCTGCGGCCGTCGCCTCGGCGACCAGAGTTATCTCTTGAGCCCGGCCCTCGGCCTCGTTTATGCGGCGCTGTTTTTCGCCTTCAGAGACGTTTATAAGTTGCTGACGCTCGCCTTCCGCGATATTTATGCGGGCCTGCTTATCGCCTTCAGCTCTATTTATCTTGGCCATCTTGTCGCCTTCGGACTCGGCGATCAAGGCCCTCTTTTCACGTTCCGCCCTCATCTGCTTTTCCATGGCGTCCTTGATGGACTGAGGCGGGGTGATGTTTTTCACTTCGTAGCGGTTGACTTTAATGCCCCAAGGAGCTGAGGCCTTATCCACCGCATTTATTATGTCGGCGTTGATGCTCTCACGCTCTTCGAAAGTCCTGTCGAGTTCGAGCTTTCCGATGACGCTTCTCATGGTGGTCTGCGCGATCTGAATGGCGGCGAAGTAATAATTGTTGATTCCGTAGCTGGCCTTCTGGGGGTCCATAACCGTCATGTATAAAACCCCGTCGACCTCGACGGAGATATTGTCGCGGGTGATGCATATCTGAGACGGAACGTCTATGACCTGCTCCTTTAAGGTGTGTTTATAGGCCACCTTATCGATGAAGGGGATCAGGATGTGAAAGCCCGACAATAGGGTTCCGGAATATTTGCCCAACCTTTCGACCACGTACGCCTCATTTTGAGGCACCACTCGAATGTAGTTCACAAAGATGAAAAGGGCGAAAGCCGCCGCTCCAACCAAAATGACTAAAAATACCCCGTTCTCCATATCGGCATGGTTCTCCTTAAAATCACATGAATTTTCAGCTGTTTTCCTAAAAAACGACGGATGCTTCGGAAGCGCTCGTTGGAGCTTAAAAATTAGAACTTCTTGACTGACGAAAATCGACTGGAAAGAATCGACTGGAAAGAAAATTGATTGGCAAAAAGATGTTTTGGAAAAATCGATTGGAAACGTAAAAGTCCAAAAAGCCGATTACGCCCTTTCGCCGCTGAAACGAGCGCCCCAATACTCTCAGAGAGGCTCGACCCAAAGAGTCAAGCCCTCCAATTCTATAATTCTAACCATGGCGCCGACTTGAACTTTTGAGGCGCTGCGGGCCTGCCAGTTGGTGCCGTTGAGTTCCACCAAGCCCGGCTTTTCGGGGGTAATCTCGCTTATCACCGCTATCTCCTTGCCGATGTACTGATTGGCGACCATGGGTTCCTTAAGGCTATCGGTGCGTCCCTTTTCGATTTTATTGAACAAAAGCGTCAGATGGCGCCTTAAAAAGACTAAAAAGAGGGCGGAGGCGACTATAAAACCGATCCATTGAAAGCTTGCCGGCAGAGGTATGGCGAGAAGCGCCAGCATTATCACCCAGCTGCCCAAGCCGAAAAAAACAAAAACCACCCCAGGGGTCAGCACTTCTAAAAGAAGAAAGACAAAACCCATAATAAACCAAAAAAGTAGATAGCTTTCAAAAATTTTCATGTCTTCAAGCTTCCTCAGAAACTCCGGCGGCTTGCCGCCGAGAAGAGAGCAATGGGTCCTGCCGAGTCTGGTCGACCAACAAGCCAGAGAGGCTTGCCTGCGGGCAGTCGACTTGTCGCCGCGAACTCGATGACGGCTAAAGTCGCCGCATCGATTTTTTCCCAGAGCCGCGCCATTGTTCGACAGACGGCGACCATGGCGGTTTTGGCTTCTTCGTCGCTTTCCGCAACCTCTTAAGCTCACGCCTAAGACGCCGACAACAAGATCCTATCACAATCATCTCAAGTATGCCAAAGAAAAGAAACGCCTGCGCTTTGCCGTCCGACTGCCTGCCTGCTTGATAGCTTGATAGCCTGCCTGCTTGATGATTTATAGGTTGATGAGTTGATGGAAGATAGACTTACGGCCTGACGGAAAATAGACTGATGGAATCGCAAGCATCGTCATGCCGACTCAAGAAAGAAAACTCATTTGCGGACTATCCGGCCTCCTAACGCGCGACGGCGCTTTTTATGGTAGAGGCGGTTTCAGGCAAGGACTGTTGATTAGCCGCTATTTGTGGATTATCTTCATTTAATCTTCCGCCGTAATAAGAGAGCAGGGCCTCTCTCACCAATTCTTGGCTAGTGGTTTTGGTGAATCCGTCGTGGACCACCACGGCCGCTAAAGCGATGCTTTGGGAGGGATCCGTCAATCGTCTCGCGTAAGCTACAAACCAATCGACCCTTGCGCCCTGGTCATCATTGATGGAGCCGCTTTTCCCTCCAATGGCCAATTTGGAGAGGACTGAATTTTTAGTCATGTCGGAGAAACCTTTCCGTCCCGTCCCTTCGGTCACCGCCGCCTCCATGAGAATGGAGAGTTCGCTTGCGGTTTGAGGGCTGCATGCCGTCCCAATCGCCTTGGGGACGCCGCGATACAAAATGTTGTTGTCGCGATCAAAGGCTTCGATTATTACGGTCGGCTCCAAAAGCTCCCCTCCATTGGCTATTGAAGCGGCCATCAAAGCCCCGTGTATGGGACTGAGCTTGGTTTGCCGATTGAACCCTGAAGCCAACTCCGCTAAACGAAAATCATCGAACGTCTCATCGGTCGGTAGCTCCAAGTCAAAGACGGAGGACTCCAAGGGGAGCTCAAAGCCGATGGGGACGTTAAAACCGAAGCGGCCGGCGAAATCGCTGAGATCTTGAGGCTCGAAAGAGTACATGCCCAATTTCCCGAAAACGGAATTGATGCTGTCGGCGAAACTCTGCTTTAAGGTGGCCGAATGAACGCCGACTTCGGGTTCTTTCGCTAAATTGGCCTTATATAGAGTGTGCTTGGCGCCGTCATAGGCGACCGTCGAAGAAGCGGTCATGCTCGCTTTTTCGACCGCGGCGGCGGCAGTGACCATCTTGAACACGCTTGCGGCGGGAAACGAGCTTAAGGAGATATTCGCCTGCTCATCTTTTTGATCTCGCCCGGAGATGGCCAGTATCCGACCGGTATTGGAGTCCAAAACCACCAAGGCGACTTTTTGGGCGCCCGCCGCTCTGACCGATTTATCGACATCCAACTGAAGCTCAGGGTCGATGGTGGTCTCCAGAAAGATAGGCTCGCCTTTCGCGTCGACCGATTGGAAAAAGCGGCTCGATGTCGCGGGTATCTTTATGGGACCTAAAAGCTGAGCCAAACCGGCTTTATCCAGCCAATAGATGGAAGACGGCGGCGGACTCAACTGAACCACCACCCTTGAGGGAGAACGCGCCTCCCGCTCGCCGATGATGTTTAAGGCGAAGACCACGGATGCGGCAAGCACCAGCGACATGAATATAAGAAAAAGTATCGATTTCAAAATTCGGCGGGTACGACCGACATTGGAAAACCTATAGTTTCCATAGCCCCCTGAACTGTAACGCCCCATCATCTTTGCCCGATGACCGCGAGTCCGCCTAAGTAAGGCCTCAAAATTTCCGGCACCTCGATGCTCCCGTCTTGATTTTGATAGTTTTCCATTAAGGCGACTACCGTTCTTCCCACCGCCAAACCAGAGCCGTTGAGGGTGTGGACGAATTCGGGTTTGCCGCCTTTTTCGCGTCTGAACTTGATGTTGGCCCGGCGGGCCTGAAAGTCGGTGAAACACGAACAAGAAGAAATTTCCCGATATACCCCAGCCCCAGGCAACCAAACCTCCAGATCGTAGGTCTTGGCTGAGGTGAAGCCCATGTCGCCGGTTGAAAGCAAAACTGTTCTGTAGGGGAGCTTGAGCTGCTTTAAGACCTCTTCCGCATCGAGAGTGAGTTGCTCCAAGGCTTGAGCGGAGTCTTCGGGCTTAGTGAACTTGACCAACTCCACCTTATCGAACTGGTGCATGCGTATCATGCCTCGGGTGTCGCGGCCGGCGGCCCCGGCCTCAGCTCGAAAGCACGGCGTATAGGCGGTTATCGATATCGGCAGATCCTCGCCGTTTAAAATCTCGTCGCGATAGAGGTTGGTCAGCGGCACTTCCGCCGTTGGAGCAAGCCAAAGATCGAAACCTTCTATCTTAAATCCGTCCTGGGAAAACTTGGGCAATTGCCCTGTGCCGTAAAGAGACTGAGAGTTAATCAAAGCCGGAGGCCAGACCTCTCGATAACCTTGAACGTCGCAGTGCAGATCGAGCATAAAATTGATTAAAGCCCTGGTCAGTTTCGATAAGGCGCCGTAGAGCACCACAAAGCGGCTGCCGGCAATCTTCGAGGCCCTTAAAAAATCCATCAGCCCGTTGTCTTCACCCAATTCCCAGTGGTTTTTCGGAGTAAAACCAAACTCTCTGGGAGTTCCGACCCTTCTGATCTCTAGATTGCAACTCTCATCGCCGATCGGGACGCTTGCATCGGGCATATTGGGAATAGAGGAAAGCAGTTGTTTTTCCTGTTCTTCCACTTCGGCAACTTCAGGGTCGAGTCTTTTAATTTCTTGAGACAACTCGCGGTTTTCAGCTATCAGCTCACTCGCGTCGGCTCCGCTCTTTTTTAGAACTGCGACTTTATCGCTGGCGATGTTGCGCTTGTTTTTCAGATCCTCAATATGCCTCAATAAGTTTCGCCTCTTTTGATCAAGGTCTTGAAACTTTTCTAAAATCGCCGACTTGTCGTTCCTGTCAGCCAGCATTTTCTCCAGCAAATCGAGGTTGTCACGAACGAATTTTAAATCAAGCATGAACCGTCGTCTCCCTTTTTAAATTTTAACAAACACTATTCCAAGACAAACTCATTTTAAACAATCTATTAATCGCTCTAAAGCAATTTACGCTTTAATAAATTTTTTAAAAAAATTTGATATTGAAGTTATAACACTGAATATCCACGAATAATTCGAATAATTTTTACATGATTTACACATAATACTAAATTCAACCTCTTTCACCAATCTTAAGACTAAAACCGACTTTTCAATAAAGACTGTCGATAGCGCGGTTTATGAATGAGTCTACAGAAATTGAACGCAAGACAAGCGGATTGTCTTATTGTCTCGACGAAAACGACGGCTCCCGGGCTTTTGCGCTTCCAATCGCGGAGTCGGCGCCTAGGGCAAAGGCTTAAATGGAAGGTCTCCAAGAAGCGTCTCAGCGGAAGGCCTCAATAAATCTCAGCCGCCACATCGGTTTTACCTACAATGCCCACGGCCAGCCTTTTGACCACCGCATGCTCATCTCTAAAC
>JAISZP010000370.1 GCA_031269135.1 Deltaproteobacteria bacterium
AGCGCTCTGGCTCAGGCGGCTGGAAAGGAACTGGCCCAGGCGGCTTCCTTGACTTCGCAACGTATCGGAGAACCATGGGCGGTGAGGCCTTCGCTCAATGAAGAGATAGCGCATAGGAAAAATTAGATTGGAAGATAGGACTAGATTGGATTGGACTAGATTGGATTTGGATTAGACTTGGATTTGGTTTGGATTAGATTGGATGATATGGCGTCGTCGTTTCGGCATAGCTCATACGCAGGCGAAGAGAGTTAAACTATATGCCATACTGCGACCCATGCCGTATCTAATGCTGCATCCTATGCCATGGGCCGAGATTCGGCGTCGCCTGAAAAGCTTGAAATCTAGAAAATTCTCTTGACGTCTTGAAAAATATAATTTTTATGTTCCAAAATCATGGTAAAGCCTCATTGTCTACGACTTATGCTTTGATCTAAATATTTTTTAGAAATTTCATACGTTTATTGATTTGATTTTTGATTGTGGTAAAATTTGGTTTCGGCGGGTAGGGATTTGGTCGTTTCAACTTATCTCTTGACTTCTTAAGGCTATTGTTGTATTTTACCCTGTGCTAAGGTTTTGCTCAAAAAGAACTCCTTACGCAAGTTGGACCCTAACAAGCTGTGAAGATGAGCTATCCTGGCGGATTATGTCGCTGGAAGCGCTCGCTGCAATTGTTTAGCGCAATACAGCTTAAAGTCGATTACGACTGTGTTTTTTTCGGACTTGCCCTTCAATTTTTTTCGGGCGGAAGCAAAGCTGAGCCGACAACTGATTCGTGCATGATTAGTTCGTTCGTAATTATGTGGTTCGTAATTATGCAGTTCTTAATCATGTAGCTCTTAATCATGTAATAGTTCAGCCAAACTTTTGACCAGTCGGTCTGTCCTTCACAACTTCTCCCTCTTCAAAAAAGTGGGCCTTTTGCCCGCTTTATTTTTTATCCACTTTGGGAACCACTATCCAATACATGGCAAAGAGGCGACTTAAGAAGACATCGCTTGAAAAAAAGACGGTCTCGTCAAGCGATAAGCTAGCTCTTAAAAAAGCGCTTAACGAAGCGATGGAGTCGCTTGATGAAGAGTTGAAGTCGTCGGGTTTTGAAATTGTGGATATAGGCGTCGCTCAGGCCTCCGGTCGCTTGGTGGCTAGGGTATTTATAGATAAAGTTTTTGAAGGCGAGCCGGCTAAAGAGTCTTCGCCGGGTCTGGAGTCGAGTCAAGATCCTCCAACGTCCCAAACAGGCTCTGCTTTAGGTTTCGGCGGCTCGGTAGGTTCGGGGATCACCTTAGACGACTGCGTCGGCGTTTCGGGAAGGCTGTCGGCTCTTTTAGATGAAATCTTTCCCCAGCAAGGGCC
The DNA here is from genome assembly GCA_031269135.1 of Deltaproteobacteria bacterium. Lineage (GTDB taxonomy): Bacteria > Desulfobacterota > Desulfarculia > Adiutricales > Adiutricaceae > JAISZP01. The sequence continues at coordinate 1,360 of JAISZP010000370.1, forward strand.
GGAATACATCTTAGAGGTTTCAAGTCCGGGATTGAATCGCGTCATACGCGCTGAAGCGGATTTCCGGCGCTTTAACGGGCGCTTGGCTAAAATCAAGATTAAGCGTGATGGTGAAACAACCAGCCACACTGGGCGTTTGGCGACGAACTCGAAGCCCTATAAACTTGAAACGAAAAGTTGCGATGTCGTCTTTGATTTGGATATGGTCGTAAGCGCTCGATTAGAGCCGGAGATTTAGCCGCAAAAAAATCAAGTCGACAGTTCAAAAATCAAGTCGATAGTTCAAAAATCAAGTCGACAGCTCGGCGGCGAAAACGGACGATTCGTAAACTTACGCTGCTGAAGCGGCAAATTGAAAGATATTGTTCGCTCTTTTAGCTGACTGGCTCAGAATCAAACAGGGACGTTCACTTAAAAAGAGTTGTAAAATTTGAAAAGCTTTCTTAGAGGGGAAAAGCTAGCATAATTTAAGTTGTTTTATCTAAAAACAACAGTTGAAAACAGTAAAAAGATTGAATATGACGTTTAAACGATCTTTAAAGAGTTAAACGCTCATCGTTAGCTAAGTGCTCCTTAACGCTTTTCTACGAGTATATCTTTTTTGGAGAAAATAATGAATAGTCAGGAACTAAAGCGAACCATAGATCAGATCTGCCGGGACAAAGGTTTGGACCGGTCGGTGTTGATCCTCACCCTTGAGGAGGCTATACGTTCGGCGGCTAAGCGCAAGTACGGCTTGAGCGACAACTTTGAAGTGACCTTCAACGAGGCGACAGGCGAAATAGACGTCTTTCATTTCAAAGAAGTCGTTGAGGTCGTGACCGATAATGGGACCCAGATATCTTTGGAGGAAGCCAAAAAGCTCGATCCCGAGTCAGCCATAGGCGAGGAATTAGGCGTTAAACTTGATGCCGGCAATTTCGGCCGCATAGCCGCTCAGTCGGCCAAGCAGGTCATTATCCAGAGGATGAAGGACGCCGAGCGGGATCTGATTTTTGAAGAATTTAAAGACAGGGTCGGCGAGGTCGTCAATGGTCAGATTCAGAGGGTGGATAAAGGAAACATCATTTTAAACATAGGTCGGGCTGAGGCTTTGCTCCCCACTTCCGAACAGATACCCAGAGAAACTTATTACCACCGCGGCGAACGCCTCAAGGCCCTTATAATCGACGCTAAACTGGTGAGCCGCGGTCCTCAAATAATCTTGTCCCGCACTCACCCTGATTTTTTGGCCGCCTTATTCGAGGCTGAGGTCCCTGAGATCTCCGAGGGCATCGTAAAGATCGTCTCCGTCGCCAGAGAACCCGGCAGCAGGGCAAAGATCGCGGTCAGCACTTCCGACGGCGAAATCGACCCGGTCGGCGCCTGCGTGGGCCTCAGAGGCTCTAGGGTTCAGGGAGTTGTTCAGGAACTTAAAGGGGAAAAGATAGACATCATTCCTTTCAGCACCGACATCGCCCATTACGTGGCCAGCGCCTTGGCCCCTTCCGGGGTCTTGAGAGTGGTGGTCGACGAAGGCGCCAAATCTCTTGAGGTGGTTGTCCCGGACGAGCAGCTGTCGCTGGCCATCGGCCGCAAAGGCCAAAACGTGAGACTGGCCTCAAGGTTAGTGGGCTGGCGCATCGACGTGAAAAACGAGACCAAGTATCAAAGGGCCTTAAAAGACGGCTATCAGTCGCTGCTGCGCCTCCCGGGCGTCGGCGAGACCACCGCCGATCTGCTCTTTGAGGCTGGGTACGGATCGGCTAAGGATTTACTGGAAGTCGATGCCCAGCAGCTCGCGATGATTGAAGGCTTAAGCCCGGAGAAAGCCTCTCAGATTTGGAACGCCGCTAAAGATTATGTCGAAAAGGTGGCCCAGGAAGATGCTGAAGTGGCGGTCCGCGAGGCCATAGCCAAAGACTTTTTTATCCAAAAGGCCGAGCGTCAGGCAGCCGAGCAACCTGACGGACCAGAGGAGATCGTTTGAACAAAACGATGAATCTCAAAGCCTTTCAAGAAGACGGCCCGGTGAGGACCTGCGTGGGTTGCAGGCGAAAAAGACCGATGAATCAATTGACGAGACTGGCCCTGTGCGGACAACCTAGCGGCAATCTAGCCGTGGTGAAAGATCCCGGCAGAAAACTCTTCGGGCGCGGGGCTTGGGTCTGCGCCGACCAAAACAGTTGTTTGGAGAAAGCCTCAAAAAAAGGTCAACTCCAAAGAGCTTTGAGGGTTAAACAGTTAG
>JAISZP010000025.1 GCA_031269135.1 Deltaproteobacteria bacterium
GACATCGTCTCTGGGGTCTTGGCGTCGGGACTTTTCAAAAAACCGGAGCTGACGCTTTTCATAGACGTCGGCACAAACGGAGAAATCGTCATCGGCAACCAGGACTGGATGACCTGCGCCGCCTGCTCGGCCGGCCCAGCCTTTGAGGGCGGAGGGGTGCGCTGCGGGATGAGAGCCGCCCCTGGGGCCATAGAGAACTTTCTCTATGAGCCTGAAACGAAAAGGCACCACTTGGGAGTCATCGGAGGGGTCAGCCCTTCAGGCATCTGCGGCTCGGGACTGATAAACGTGGTCGCGGAACTCTTCCGAGGCGGCGTGATAAACAAACAGGGACGCTTTGTCGAAGAGAGTTCGCCGGCGGTGCGCGAAGGCCCAGACGGCTGGGAATATCTCTTGTGTCCTTCGGAATCGGCCTCGGTCGATCATGACGTGGTCTTAACCGAGATAGACGTCGAAAACCTCATTCGAGCGAAGGGCGCCATGTTTTCAGGCTACCAAACGTTGGTGGAGGCCGTCGGGCTTGAGATGCGCGACCTCGAACGGGTCATCATAGCCGGAGGCTTCGGTCGGTCTCTCAATATCGAAAACGCCATAACCATCGGTCTGCTTCCATTCTTGCCGACGGAACGCTTCACCTACATCGGAAACAGTTCTCTGACGGGCGCCACCCTCGCCGCTTTATCGGGCGCAATGTGGCGCCTCGCCTACGACATCAAGCAGAAGATGACCAACTTCGAATTAAGCGAAACCCCTGGCTACATGGACCGCTACATAGCCAGCCAATTCTTGCCCCACACCAACTCCGCGTTGTTCGGTTTGTGAGGAAATTTTGTGAACGGCCCAAAAGAAAGAATCGAATTTTTACGTCGAGAGATTGAACGACACGACAAGCTCTATTTTAACGACGACAGTCCTGAGATCTCCGACGCTTCTTTCGATCTTCTCGTCAGAGAACTGGAAGATCTTCAGGCCGCTCACCCTGAATTCAAAAGCTCGTCTTCCCCGACCGATGAAGTGGCCCCACCGCCCGGAGGCAGAGATCTCCAGGCGGTGGTCCACCAAACCCCTATGCTCAGCTTGGATAAAGCGCTGACGAAAGAGGAGATCTCAGCCTTTGAGGAGCGTCTCAAAAGATTTTTAGGTCCTTCCGAACCGATTCTATACCATACCATGCCGAAATTCGACGGGCTGGCCATTGAACTGGTCTACCAAGACCGCGTTCTGGTCTTAGCCTCCACCAGAGGCGACGGACGTACCGGCGAGAACATCACCGACAACGCCAAGACCATCGCCTCCATCCCCTCGAAACTGTCGGACGACGCTCCGGCTCAAAGACTTCACATACGCGGCGAAGCATACATGGAAAAGGACGAATTTCTCCGTCTGAACGAAGAGCGTGAAGCTCAAGGCCGTTCGGTGTTCGCCAACCCCAGAAACGCTGCGGCGGGATCGTTGAGGCAATTGGACGTCAACATCACCAAGAAAAGAAACCTGAATTTTTTCGCATACCACTTGATGGAGCCACAGCTCGCCGACAGCCGAACTTACCACGAGCTGATCAAATCCATCGATCGCTGGGGACTTCCCACTGAAAAATCGACCGCCAGCCAAGGCGGGGTAGGCCTTGAGCAAGTGATGTCGATTTTCGAAAAACTCCAGCAAGATCGCGACCAGCTCCCATACGAAGTCGACGGATTAGTGATAACCGTCGATGAATTATCTCTCTGGGAGCGTTTAGGAACCACCTCGAGAGCTCCAAGGTACGCGGTGGCCGCTAAATTCAAACCAAGAGCGACCGTGACCAGGATAAAATCAATCGAGGTTCAGGTTGGTCGTACCGGCGCCTTGACGCCTGTAGCCATCATGGAACCGGCTTTAGTGGGCGGGGTCACGGTAACTCAGGCCACCTTGCACAACGAAGAAGAACTCAAACGCAAGGATGTGAGACCCGGAGACTACGTCAAACTTCAAAGGGCCGGAGACGTGATTCCGGAAGTCGTGGAAGTGCTGTTCGACAAACGTCCTCCCGGCTTAGCTCCCTTCGTCTTTCCCGCCAACTGTCCTGTTTGCGGCGCCCCTTCCGAGCGCCGCGCCGGAGAGGTGGTGGCTCGCTGCCCCAACCGCAGTTGCCCGGCCCAGATAGAAGCCCGCCTGATCCATTTCGCCCATAAAAACGCCTTGGACATCGAGGGCTTAGGCCAAAAGCTGGCGGCTCTGCTGCTTTCCGAAGAATTAGTCAAACAGCCCTCGGACCTTTTCAAGCTGAAGCTCAGCGACCTTAAAACATTGCCGAGATTCGGCGAAAAATCGGCTCAAAACTTGCTGCAAGCCATTGATAAAGCCAGAACCAAGAGCCTATGGCGCTTCATCAACGCCCTTTCCATTCGGCACGTGGGAGAGCGCTCCAGTCAGATTCTCGCCGCTCACTTCGGGTCTCTGAAAGCTCTTTCATCAGCCGCCAAAGATCAGCTGCTCGCCTTAAACGATATCGGCCCGGAAGTCGCTCAAAGCATCATCGACTTTTTTCAAAGCCCGCTCAACCAATCATTCATATCAGATCTAACGAGCGAACAATTAGGCGTCGCGCCGACGACGGAGTCCGTCTCCTCCTCCAGCGCCATCAGCGGCAAGCGTTTCGTCTTGACCGGCACTTTATCGACCATGACCAGAGCTGAAGCTAAGGCCCGAATCGCCTCTTTGGGCGGGCGGGTGCTCTCGGCGGTAAGCAAAGAGACGGATTACGTAGTCGCGGGAGAAGCCGGCGGCTCGAAACTCGCTAAAGCCGCAGAGCTGAAGATTCCCGTCATAGACGAAAAAGCCTTTTTAGAACTATTGACTTTTTAGAACTACATAACTTATTAGAACTATCGACTTTTTAGAACTATTAGATAGAATCTGAGCCAAATATTCTATTTTAAATAGTGATTGTTTACCCAAAGCCCTCCGATCCTCACTCCGGGGCAAAGCGCTTTCTCCGCTTTCTCTGGAGTAAAACCTCACCAAACGGATCGCGCTCACTTCCAACTCGTCAATCGCAATCAAAATCATATTCGCCGCCGTAATAAAAGCGTCATTTACGGAGCGATATCTTTGCCCTATTTCATCTCCAAGCCGACCTGACTCCAAACCCTTGCGGAAATTCAGGCAGGCTCGGTCGCTGAAGTCGGGATTAACCTGTCGGAACCTGCTCAGCAGTTTCTGAGGCTGTTTTTTCGAGCTGCGAGGCTGTTTTTTCGAGCTGCGCAGTTGGACGCTCTTATGGAGTCCAGAGACTCTTGCCGGTCTTACAGCTAAATGCCGGTCATACAGCTAAAAACCGTCAAACCGCCGATCAAAATTTGCCGTCAATCAAGAATTAACCGTACAGCAAAAATCAACCGCCGATCAAGAATTAACCGTATAGCGAAAATTGACAGCATAAAACGAGCATCAACGCCGACAATCAAAAAATATTTTTACTTGCAATCAGTCAAGAAAGCGTCATCTATGAAAAAACTTCCGTTTTTCACCCAGACCTTCAGCGAAATAATAGAATCGGATCGGGTCTATGTGGATAAGACCAAGTACATCCATCGCCTGATGACCGGCAAGAAGGCTTATTTTCTTTCCAGACCCAAGCGATTCGGCAAATCCCTTCTGCTGGACGTCATCAATGAACTCTTCAACGGTCGCCGGGATCTTTTCAACGGACTCTACATAGAAAAATCCACCGATTACGATTTTCCTAAGCATCCGGTAATCAAGTTCAGTATGAACTATGCAAAAAACATGACCGCCGAGCCGCTAAAAAAGAACATCAAGGGCGACCTTTTAAGAATCGCCAACATGGAGCAGTTGAAGATTTCAGAGCAATCCTACGACAAAATTTTGATTTCTTTGCTCGAAAAGCTGACCGAAAAATATGGCGGAACGAAGGTTGTGGTGCTCGTCGACGAATGCGACGATCCTGTCGCCAAAAACATAGGCCAATTACCTGTGGCGCAGGAGAATCGAAGAGTTATGGACGGTTTTTATGCTGCGCTGAAAAAAGCCGAAGCCTACTTGCGTTTCGTCTTCGTCGTCGGCATGACCAGGTTGGCCGTCGGTTCATGCGGCGGCGGACCCGACAATTTGGTCGACATTTCTCTTGAGCCTGAGTACTCAGGCATTTGCGGCTTCACCATGCAAGAGATTGAACAATATTTCGGCGACCGAATGCCGGAGACCTTAGAGACTTTAATAAAAAGAGGTTTGCTTGATTCTCTCAGCACCCAAGACGATTTCAAAAAGCGAATCGTTCGATGGTATGACGGCTACAACTTTGGAAGCGAGCCTCGGGTGATGAATCCTATTTCCATCATCAATTTATTCGAGCAAAAAAAATTCTCCGACTATTGGTACCAGAACTGCCGTCCCATCCGTCTTCCGGAACCGCCGGAAACCAACCCCTTGGATTACCTTGACCTCAAGCTTGACGGTCACCATGGCTCGATTATAAAAAGAGTCCAGCTCAACGGACTCGAACCCATATCCGTATTGTTTCACAGCGGGTTTTTGACCATTGATAAAATCGCTTTGACTGCAAATGAGTATGGAATCCTGGTGGATGATTATTCTTTTAAATATCCGAATTTTGATGTCCGCGCTTCCTTCATAAGGTATTGTTTGGAGTCGGTTTTTTCAATCAGAGCCACCGAGTTCCAAATGACATCCAAAGTGCTTCTTTCGGCCTTTCTTACAAAAGACGTCAAGATGACGTGTACGATTTTTAAAAATATTCTTGGAACCGTAATGGACTTCCAACACGCTACCGACGAAAGATATTTTTACAATCTAATCCGAATCGCCCTACTCGGAATGCGTTTTGAAGAGTGCGGCGATGGCCGGTTCGCCGTGAAACGCTCGGATTTGGCTCTATTTCTGACAGATGACGTTCGGTTGGTCATTGAGTTTAGATATCGCCATAAAACCAAATCAAAAGCCCACGATTCAACGCGACACGAACTGGCTAAAGGTTTGCAAGACGCGAAAGGCGCCCTTAAAACCAAGCAATACGCCGGTCCTTGGTTGTCGCACGCCAAAAAAGTGATCTTGATGGCCCTAGTCATACATGACCGTGACGACATTTTGGCGGAATTTGTGGAAGAATGACTTTTAAGCTCTCCAATTTGAATCTTCGGAAGTACGCCTGAGCACAGCTTGTCGAAACACTATGTTTTTTTCGATCTTTTTCATCAGCGGCATATGTCGTCGGCTTTTTATTTCATCAACTTTTTTTATGCATTAGGCTTTTAGTTTCCATTCAATAACCACTAAGGCAGCAGTTCTTTGGCGGCATTATTGGTTGGAGCCGAGCCGACCTCAGCGCCCCTTTCGGTCAAAAACAACGATTTTCCCTCTCTTATCCGGCAAGCCCCAACATTAAAACTTCAAGAGCGCTGATGATTTTAGAGAAATAACTTTAAAATCCATCGAGACGTTTAAGCCTTCCCGCTTTTTCCGAATCCTCAAAAGTAGACGCCTGCCGATACAATCTTCCGCAACCGCCTTTACTAAAACAAAATCAATACATATTCATCTTCTCTCAGACTAGTTTCTTTTAGGCCCGATTTTCTTCGAGCCTTGATTCTA
>JAISZP010000153.1 GCA_031269135.1 Deltaproteobacteria bacterium
CGATTGGCCTAAAACAAGTTCTGGGCTTGGGGTTTTCGATGCCTCGGGTTATGGCGGCCATGGACAACTCATCGGACGCCTTGGAGGCCGCCATAAGCAGAGGCACGTAGATGCACTCCATGGTCGTGACGGGATGGGTCAGAATTCTCCAAAAAGTCGGGGACACGTCACGTAAGATCATGGCCTGCTTGATGCTGCGCCAGTCTTCGATGATGGTCGGGAAATAACGGAGCATGATGGCTAAGGGGATGGAAAAGGACTTGGGGATGTGGAGTTTGCCTGCGGCCGTCAAAAATTCGCTGGTTTTGGTGGTCGAGATGATGAGGCTGCCCAGAAAAGCGCAGGGAAAAACTTTATGCAGGAGACCTAAAAAAGCTAAAAGAGCCGTTAAAGCGTAATTGTTCGGATGAGATATGATTAAGATGGTGGCTGAATATATGGCGAGATATGCCAGCAGCCACGACAGAGTCCGGCGACTGCGCCTGAGATCTTTCGGCTTCAATGCTTGAGCCAGAATGGCGATAAGGGCGACCAGGCCTAATTCATAGGTCGTGTCGGGGGCTGAACTCGCGGCTACTATGGTGATCAACATAAGGCCTGTTTTGGTTCTTGGATCGAGCCCAAATAGGCCTGATTTTTTGGCTGCATTCATGAGATTATGCCTGATTTTTCGAACTGCCTGATCAGAAGCCGCCGACCGGCTAAGGCGCTTAGGAGGGCGGCGACGACTGTGCCGACCAGCATGACGACCAACACTGAAGTCGAGGAGACCGAATTCATCGATTGTATATAACCTTCGGGGGTGCCTCCGCTTAACATGGTCGAGGTCCATTTCGCCGGACTAATGAAATAAGCCAGGTAGGAACCGCAGGAACTCAGGCAAAAAACGACATAGGCCAGAGCGTTGACGATGAAGCTTTTGTAGCTTTTAAGCGATGCCGATAAATCAGCGACAAGGGCGCCGATGATGTAACCCAGGCTCATGGCCCAGTGCATGCCGGTCAGGAAAAATACGGCGCCCAACAACAGCCCGACTGTGAATAAGGCGCCCAATCGATGAACTTTAGCCAAAAGGAGCAGAAAAATAGGGCCGGCTAAGAGGGCCGAACCGAGAGGAGTGTAGAAAGTCAAAAAGGGGTTTATGGCGAATGGAAGACCCCCGACGACAATGGCCATTAAAATCAAAGCCGAAAAAATCCCGATGGCGACCAGGTCTTTGACGGAGATCTTCTTTTTCTTTAGGTTATCGCTCATGTGGTTGTCGCTCATGTGGTTATTGGTCATCTTGTTGTTGCTCTTCTGGCCGTCCTGAAGCTTATGTCTTTGAGCGGCTCCGATAAAATGAATGAAGTCAAGGGAGCTATGGAAGGATTGCTTGGGAAGCATCGCCGGGGAAGCATAGCCGGATGGAAGGACTGCCGATTTGAAGGATTGCCGGATTGAAGGCGATATCGTCACCTCTTGCGCAGGACCCACTGCCCGCTTTTGGTCTGAAGTTCGGCCATGCGGCGAAAAACGCCGTCGGCGCTAAGCAGCTCGCTAGGTTCCCCTTGTTCAATCACCCGTCCGTTTTCCAAGACAACGATCTTGTCGGCCCCGGCGACTGTTCTTAAGCGGTGGGCAATGACTAAAACAGTCTTATCTTTGATCAGTCTCGACAGCGCAGTCTGGATCAGGGTTTCGTTTTCCACGTCAAGAGAAGCTGTGGCCTCGTCAAGCAAGATGATCGGAGCATTTTTCAGGAAAGCTCTGGCTATGGAAATCCTCTGACGCTCACCTCCGGAAAGAGCCAGCCCGTTTTCGCCGATCCGGCTGCGCCACCGGTCAGGCGATTTTTCGGCGAATACATCGCAATTGGCCAACTTGCCCGCCGCTATGACCTGCTCGTCGGAGGCGCCCTTGCGGCCTAAGCGGATGTTTTCCAAGATGCTGTCGTCAAACAGGGTGACGTCCTGAAAGACTATGGCGAAGAGCGAAAGGAGGGTTTCGGGCTCGATTTTAGAGATGTCCATGCCGCCGATGGTGATTTTGCCCTCGGCGACATCCCAAAAACGGGCCGCCAAGCGCGAGACGGTCGTTTTTCCGCTGCCCGAGGGACCGACCAGGGCGGTCACTTCTCCCTGTCTGGCGGTGAATGAGAGTCGGCGAATAATCTGATCGCCCGAACTGTAGCCGAAGCCGACTTTGTCGAAAACAACGTCGTAGCCGTCGTTGGTCAGATGGTTTTGTCCCGTTTGAACGGGATGATCGAGAATCTCCCGCATCCGCTCGATGTTGGTCCTGGTCAGGATGACGGCCATCAAATTTTGAAGGGTGATTTGCAGAGGATCGTAGAGACGGGAAACCACCAACAAAAACATGAAGAAAGTCAAAATATCCAAGTCCGCATTAGTCGACAAAACCGAGCCGGTCAAACCCACGGCGACGATGCCGAACTTCAGGACGAAAGTCCCTAACCCGACGAAGGCCCCCATACCCAACTCGGAAATGACGGCTCTTTTTTCGACGTCCTTGATTTTTTTCTCAAGACCGATCAAGTATTGCTCCTCGGCGTGACAAGCT